>JAJDWF010000008.1 GCA_022825745.1 Dehalococcoidia bacterium
CGCCGGATCCTTTGGGCGGGTCGGCCTACCTGGAGACGTTGACCAACCGGCTGGAAGAGGCGGCGATGGCATATATCGAGCGGATCGACGGGATGGGCAACGGCAGTATGCTGGACGGGATGCTGGAGGCCGTCGGCAGCGGCTACATCGAGAGCGAGATTGCCCAGGCGTCGTACCGCTACCAGCAGCGCGTGGAGTCCGGCGACTACACCATCGTTGGCGTGAACGACCAGTACCAGGACGAGGCGGCGTCCGCCGGGTCGCTGGAGTTGTTCGAGTTCGACTACGCCGAGGAGGAGCGGCAGATCGAGCGGCTCACCACGGCGCGGCAGGCACGGAGCGAGGCGGATGCGGCGGCGGGTCTGCGCGACATCGTCAAGACGACGCGGGCGGACGGGAACCTGATGCCGTCCATCCTCACTGCGGTGGGCGCCGGCGTTACGGAGGGCGAAATAATGGGCGCGTTGCGCGACGAGTGGGGCGAGTACGTGGACCCGGGGGTGTTTTAGACGACATCGGCGCGCCTGGGGTATAGTGTTTCGCGGACGGAAAGCAATGACCTCGCAAGTGCATCAAACGCCCGCTAACCCGCCCCGCGTGCTGCTGGCCAAGCTTGGGTTGGACGGGCACGACCGGGGGGTGAAGGTTATTGCGCGAGCGTTGCGCGACGCCGGTATGGAGGTGGTCTATTTGGGGATGCGGGTTACGGCGGACCAGGTAGCGGCGGCGGCGGCGCAGGAGGACGTGGACGTGGTTGGCATCAGCGTCCTGTCCGGCGCGCACATGCGCTTGATGCCGCGCATGGTGGAGGCGTTGGAGCGGCATGGGTTGCGCGGCGACCGGGAATCCGGCGACGTGATGCTGCTGGTTGGGGGCACGATACCCGACGCCGACGTCGCTGGACTGAAAGGGATGGGCGTGGACGGCGTGTTTCCGGTGGGAACGTTCACCGGCGAGATGGTGCAGTTCATCAACCGGAATTTGGCCCGGTAGCCCGCGATGCCCTGGCCGCCAAGATACGATCCCGCTTATGTGCCTCCCCGTGAGGCGGAACACTGGGACCGGCGCCTGGAAACCATGGCCCCTGCGGACCGGGATACGGTGGTCCTGGAGAAGATTCAGGGCCAGGTACGGTACGCCTGGGAACATTCGGGTTTCTACCGGGAGTTCTGGCAGGACGCGCCGGTTGACCCCGCGAACATCCGCAGCCTTGACGAGTTCGCCCAACTCCCCATACTGACCAAAGAAGAGGTGCGACGGGAGCAGGAAGAACACCCGCCATACGGGCGGTTCCTGTGCGTGCCGCCGGAGCAGGTGTACCGCATACACGGCACTTCCGGCACCACGGGGCGCCCCACGGTGTTCGGCATCAGCCGAGGCGATTGGGAGCGCATCGGCGAGGCTCACGCGCGCATCCTGTGGGCCGCCGGTATCCGTCCGGGCGACACGGTGATGGTGGCGGCGGTTTTCAGCCTGTACGTGGGTAGCTGGGGCGCGCTGGTCGGCGCGGAACGGCTGGGGGCGGCGTGCTTTCCGTTTGGAGCGGGCGCGCCGGGCCAGACGGAGCGCGCCGTGGAGTGGGCGCAGATGGTTAAGCCGGCGGCCCTCTACGCCACGCCGTCCTACGCGCTGTACCTCGCGGAGACGGCGCGGGAGATGGGAGTTGATCCGCGCGCAGATTTCGCGTTTCGCCTAATGTTTTTCAGCGGCGAGCCGGGGGCCAGCGTCCCGGCCACCCGGCAGGCTATTGAGGACGCCTTCGGCTGCTACGTGGTGGACCAGGGCAGCATGGCGGAGATGACGCCCTGGATGACCAACGGGGGCTGCCGTCATCTGGAACGGGGCATGCACCTGTGGCAGGACATCGTGTACACCCAACTGGTGGACCCGGACACCCACGAGCCCGTGCCCATGGGCGGCGAGGGCGTGCCCGTCTATACCCACCTGGAGCGGGAATCGCAGCCGATGATCCGGTACTGGTCGGGCGATATTGCGCGGTGGGAAATGGTGGACTGCCCGTGCGGGCGGACGTATCCCACCCTGCCGCTGGGCATCTACGGGCGCGCCGACGATATGCTGATTATCCGGGGACAAAACGTGTTTCCCTCGCGGATCGAGGACGTGCTGCGCGGGCTGGACGAATTCGGCGGCGAGTTCCGCCTGGTCGTGGAACGCGAGCGGGGTTACCTGGATCGCCTGACGGTGCAGACGGAGGTGGACTCAGCGGTGTGGGCGGCTGCCGGCGAAGGCGGGCCCCGGGGACTGGACGCGTTGCGGAGTCAGTGGGCCGACACGCTGCGGCGGGCGTTGGGCGTCGGCGTGTCAGTCGAACTCAAACCGGAGGGGGAGTTTGAGCGTACCCAGTTCAAGGCGCGGCGGGTGATAGACTTGAGGCAATAGCGGCTTGCATCGATGCACAGGGTGGGCATGATGTACGAACTGAGATCAGAGCGAGCATCCCCATACAAGCGGCCCGGCATACCGGGGCCGCGGACGCCGGTGGGTGAAATCATCCCGGGCTTGTATCAGCGCTCATTGGTTACCACCAGCGCCTTTGTGATCACCGCGCCTGACGATGGAAATGTACCGTCGGCCTCGATAGTGGACGCCGGCTGGCGGCTGTTTGACGTGCGCTACCTGCTCAATTATCTGCGGGAGTTGGGCTACCAGCCGGGGATGGTGCGGCAGTTGATTTCCACCCACTGGCATCCCGACCACGTGGGCGGAATGGCCGAGCTTCAGCAGTCCACCGGGGCGGAAGTGGCGGCGCACCGGGTGGAGGCTCCCTACCTGCGGGGAGATACCGGGGACGACATTCCGCATCCCGTCAACCATCGCTGGGTGCGCGCCCTGCTCTGGCCGGTGTCGTCGGAAATGCGGCCCCGACCCTTTCCGGTGGCAACGGAGCTGGACGACGGCGACACGCTGCCGCTGCTGCACGGAGCGCAGGTCGTGCATACGCCGGGGCACACGCCGGGCAGCATCAGCCTGCATTTTCCCGACGACGGCGCGCTGCTGGTGGGCGACGCCCTGCAGCGGGAGGGCGACCGGGTCACGCTGCCCGCGCCATTGTTCACCCGCGATATGGAAGAGGCGAAACGGTCGGTGCGAAAGCTGGCGGAGCTGGACTTCGAGATAATCTGCTTCAGCCACTTCCCGCCCATGCGGAAGGGAGCGCGAGCGGCTTTGCGGTCATTGGCCGAGTATGTGTCGTGACGGTTAACATGGATGCACAGGACAAAAAGGGATAAGGAGGACCAGATGGAGTTCGGGGAACTGATAGACGTAGCACTGCGCGAGGCTTGGCAGCATGAAGCCAATGATTTCACTCCCTGGCTGGCTTCCAACTTGGAACGGCTCGCGAGGGAGATCAATATCCCATTGGAGTTGGAAGACACTGAAGTTGCCGTGGGTTCATTTGCTGCCGATATCTTGGCACGGAATCTAGACGATGACAGTCGGGTGCTGATTGAGAATCAATTGGAAGGCACGGATCATACCCACTTAGGACAAATTCTCACGTATCTTGCTGGGTTAGAAGCACAGACGGTTATCTGGGTGGCCCGGGAGTTTAATGGGGCGCATCTGTCTGCTATTCGTTGGTTGAACGAACATACTACGGAACCGTTCGCCTTTTTCGCGGTGCGAGTGCGAGTCGTGCAAATAGCGGACTCCCCAATGGTACCTCTCTTTGAGGTACAGGAACGGCCCAGCGATTGGGATCGTCAGGTTCGCGCCTCTGCACAAGAGGAGAATAGCCGACTCAATGAAACACGCCAGTTCCGGCATGATTTCTGGACGTTTTATGCTCAGCGTCATCCTACCGACGTTCAACTGCGCCCAAATCACATAGACAGCAACGTGTATCATGAGGTTTCCGGGCTAGTTGTCTCACAACATCTTTCGCGAAACAGGGTTGGCATATACATACGACCACGGACTGGTGATGACAGCGAACGAAGCTCTTTACGGGTTGAGAATTACAGGGAGATACTGAACACTGACAGAGGTGAAGACTGTCTATACACGAATACCCGCGACCGACAGAACTGGCCGGAGATGGCGGACTGGCTACACGACAGATTGGTAGAATATCGTCGTGTCATCACAGAGCAAGGTTTGGAGAATAACTGAACCACCCGCAGGACGGTGCGCAGTGGGGTCAATGACTTTGCGCCAGGTGAAACCTGCCTTTACTCCCTACCTGCCGCCGCCTACAATGGGCAAGAATATGCTGCGGAGCAGTAGCTATGGCAACCCCGATTGAAACGTTGGAAGCGGCGTCCGCTGAAATTGCCGCCGGCCGGGTCCAAAAGGGCGCGCGCCTGGCCTACGAAGCCGCATTCCGGGCCGTCGCCAATGCGGCCAAGCGGCATAAGCGGCCCTGCGAGACGATAGAGGATGCCCGGAAATTCGTCTGCTGGCTGGAGGGCTTGCCCAGTGAACCCGATGACCCGGTCGATAATGCCCCGCTTTTTGATCGGGACGAGGATGGCCAGCCGATCCCCCTGCCGGCTCCCGAGTTCATCGGCGCCTTCGACATAGCGGAATCTTTCAAGCACCATGGCCAATCTCCTATAGAGCTCACCTACTGGGAAGCCGACGAATACACCATGTTCTTGCCAGCCATCCAGTGGCTCGTTGAAGAGATGGAAACCGCGCAACGGAGAGACCCGTCCGCTTGGATGCGCTGACCCATCTCAACGCATCTCGCAACCTGGCGGCACTGGCCGAGGAACTTTCCGGCCGCGGACAGTATGTTGCCGCCAGCGAATTGGTCTGGGGAGCCACAGTCCACGCCGTCAGCGCCGCCGACCCGGACCACGAAGTCCAGCCTCGGGACCGCTTCCGCAATGCCCATCAGGCGCCGAATACCATGACCACTTTCTCCAGCGCCGTCCGCCGTATCGTAGGACGTCCCTTGTCCGAAACACAAATCGACATTTGCCTGAACAACGGACAGCAGAGGTTGCATAATAACTTCTATCACCTCAACCTGACCCCGCAGGAGCTTCAATACCGTGTTCGGCTCGGCGCCTATTACGCGCTGCTGCTGATGCGGGCCGCTACCCGCGCGCTCGGTCAATCTGCGCCGTAGCGCGGCGGCCGGGTCCGTCGCCCAAAAGTGAGTATCTAACAATGCCTGACGATTCCCATACCGCCGCGAACCTGCCGCTGCCTTTGCGCGGCATTCGGGTGCTGGATGCTACGCACATCGTTGCCGGGCCGTTCTGTTCGTTGATCCTGGCGGACATGGGGGCCGAGGTGATTAAGATCGAGCGGCCGCGCACGGGGGACGCCGCGCGCGGGCGCATGCCTTTCATCACCAACCCCGATGGCCAGCAGGTGAGCAGCCGGTACCTGGGGATCAACCGCAACAAGAAATCCGTGACCCTGGACCTGCGGAATCCCGTTTGCAAGACGGCCTTTGAGAACCTGGTCGCCAACTCCGACGTGCTGCTGGACAACTGGGGACCGGGCGCGTTCCGCCGGCTGGGCCTGGGCTACGACCGGCTGCACGAAATCAACCCCCGGCTGATTTACGCCGAGATCACCGGCTACGGCGATGCCGACGGCGCGCGCGGCCCCTACTCCGACTGGCCGGCCAACAACCTGGCGATCCAGGCGATGGCGGGCTGGATGGACGTTACCGGCGCGCCCGGCGGCCCTCCGCAGGCGGTCGGCGACAACATCGGCGACTCGGTGCCCGGCGTCTGGGCGGCCCTGGGAATCGTCCTGGCTCTGGAGACCCGGCGGCAAACCGGCGTCGGCCAGCACCTGGACGTGGCGATGTACGAGTGCATGGTCTCCCACCTGATCAGCAACATGAACGCCTACCAGGTTACCGGGCAAGTGGCCGGACAGCTGTCGGGACGCACCCGGCAAGCATCGCTGGGGCCCGGCCTGGCGCTGCGCTCCTCCGACGGGTACGTGGTGATGGCCGGTGTGCGCAGCCCGCAGCGGCTGGCCGCGCTGTGGGAACTGGTGGGCCGCAGCGACCTGCCGGAGCAGGACGAACGCTACCTGCAGCAGTTTCCGGACGCTGACTTCGTGTTCGAGCAGGTGATACCCGCCATCGAGGAATGGTCGTCGCAGCGCCCTAAGTGGGAGGTGGCCGGCCGGCTCACCGAGCTGGGGTTCTCCATGGGCGTGGCGCAAAACGTGTCCGACCTGGCCGACTGCCCGCAGCTACAGGCGCGGGACATGTACGTGGACACGGGCGACACCCTGGGCGGAACCTTCCGGTCGCTGGCCACGCCAATCCGGTTGAACTCGTGCGAACCGGCCGGCGCCGGCGCACCGCCTACGTTGGGCCAGCACAACGCCGAGATCCTCGGCACGCTGGGCGGCCTGACGGCGGAGCAACTGGCAGAGTTGGAGGCGGAGGGGGCGGTCTAACCTACTGGCAGGTTGGCACACCTCCCGGCTTGTCGGACACCCCGGCCAGCCAGGCGGTGAACGCCGCGTCGGCCGGTGCGCACAGCCCGGTGTTGGCGATGGCCAGCCGTTCCAGGTTGGTCAGGCCGGTGAATCCCGACGGCAGCGGCCCGCTCAACTCCGTGTTGTCGTGCAGCGACAGCTTGGTCAGGGTGCTCAAGTCGCCCAACTCGGCCGGCAGCGGCCCGCTCAGGCTGTTGCGGGCCAACCCGAGGATGCTCAGGTTGGGCAGGCTGCCCAGCTCTAGCGGGACGGCTCCGGTGAGGCCGTTGCGATTCAGGGCCAGGCGGGTGAGGCTCTCCAACTTCCCGATCTCGGGCGGCAGGTCGCCGGCCAGGTTGTTTCCGTCCAGGACCAGCTCGGTTACCTGCCCGTCCTCGTTGACGGTGATGCCGTGCCATTCTTCCAGGGGACGGTTGCTCAGCCAGTTGGCGTTGTCGGTCCAGTTGGCGCCGTCGGCGCCGTCGTAGAAGTCCCGCAGTATCTCCAGGGTGGTGTCGTCGTCGGTCACCCTGACGGTTACATGGTCAACCTCGATGCCGTCGTACCCGGACCCGGGCGTGGTCAAGACACTGTGGGCGATGACAACCTCGCCGTCCGTCGTGTCGTCGTCCTCGTCGGCGCGGACGGTTACGGTCCGGGGCTGCCAGTTATCGGGCGTGAAGGTGACGCTGTCCGGCTCCACGGTAACGCCGGCGCTGCCGCTTATGTTGTGGCCGGCCAGGAAGATGCTCACTTCGTCGCGGGGCTGCGCGCTCAGGGACACCCGGTAGGTGGCCTCCTCGCCCTCCCGGACGTTCAGGCTGGTCGCGCTCACCGTGATCCCGCCGGTGTCTTCGTCGGTGATGGTTACGGTGACGGACGCCACCGTCATCCCGTCGTAGCCGCCGCCGCTGACGGTGTGGCTGATGACGGCGGTGTCGTCCACCGCGTCGCCATCCTCGGCGGCCGGGACGCCTATCAGCTGTTTCGTTTGCCAGTTGTCCGGCGTGAAGATGATCGGGTTCGGATACGGCGCAACGTCGGGGTTGTCGCTGCTCATGGTGATGGTCACGTCGCCGTCGGGCTGGGCGTCCAGGACCAACGAGTAGGAACCGGTCCAGCCCTCGGGCAGGGTGACCCGGGTGGGGTCCACCGTGACGCCGGCGCGCATCGCCGGCTGCGGCATCGGCTCCGGTTGCTGCTGCGGGGCCGTGGCCGAGTTCGTGGTCGCCGTCACCGGGTCTGACCAGTCGCCGTACCCGATGCGTGGTATGAACGCGGCGACCCGCACGGTGTACGCCGTGCCGGCCTCCAGGCTCTTGCGGATGACGTGGCTGGTATGTTCCGTAATGACCCGGCGGCGGTCCTGTCGGTAGTCGTCGAACGTGTCGTCCGGGCCGATCCATTCCAGGCTGTAGCCGGTGGCGCCGACGACCGGGTCCCAACGCACGCTGACCTCTTTATCACCGCCCGTGGCCCTTACCGTGGTCACATCGCTCGGCGCCGCCTCGTTTGTGGCGTTAACGGGAACCTGCACGGTGGCGCCGGCCCAGCCGTTGGTGCCCTCGTCCAGCGCCAGGGTAAGCGTGGCGTCCTGGTCGATGTCACCGCCCCGGTAGCCCAGGGTGACCTTCAACCGCGAGGCCGACACCCGCTCCACGTATTCGACCCAGACCGGCAATCCCTGGGGCCGGATGAGGTTAGGGTCAAGGACCAGCCTGGGGCCGTGTAATTGCAGCACCCACTCCGCGCCCTCCAGGTCGATGGACACCGTAGCCTCGTTCAGGTTGTACTCGGTCAGCGGCGACGGATCGGTGCCGGCGAGGCGGACGCGGAAGGCCGGCGTTGCCGTTACAACCGCCTCGGAAGGCGCTCCGTACGGGGCCTTGTCCCGGGTGGCGACGACTCTCACGGTGTAATCGGTGCCGGGACGCAGCCCTTCCAGGGTGCGCTGCCGGCCGCTCACCTCGCGCCGGTCCGTGTGCCAGTCCTGGCCCTGCCGCTGCCACTGCACCTTGTAACCGTGGGCGTCGGGTACGGTGTCCCAGTTCACGGTGATGCGCCGGGGGCCGGGCGTGACCCGCACCCCGGTCACCTGGCCGGGCGACGTCTCCACCACTGCCTCGATCGTGGTTGTGGCGCTGATCGGACCTCCGAAGTGGAGGGCCGGCCGGTCGATGCGAATCAGCAGGGTCGCGTCCTCGTCGAAGTCGGTGTCGTCGTAAGCCAGGACCAGCGCCACCTGCTCGTCGGACAGCCGGGCCACGCCGGTTACCGAGACGCCGGGCACGCCCGACGCGGTGAAGTGGTCCAGGTGCAGGACAGACTGCCAGGCCAGGTTGGCCCGCTCCAGCAGCGCCAACGTTATGGTCGCCCCGTCCAGGTTGGCCTCGCCCAGCGGACACGGGACGGTGTGCAGGATGATGGCGTCGGCCGGTGGGGGCGGAGGCGCGAAAGCGAGGGTTTCAGCCGTGACGGTAACCGAGGGCGGCCCGTCGCCGGCATAGTTACTGGTCGCGTACACCTGCACGTCGTAGGCGGTCTCAGCCAGCAGGTGGCTCAGGGTTGTCCGCGTGGTGAAACCGCTCGGGACGCTGACGCTGTCCTCGTACAGGGGCTCGCCCGCCAGCCGCCACTGCACCACGTAGCCGTCGGCGTTGTCGGCCGCGTCCCAGGTCACGTCCAGGCTGACCGACCCGCCGGCGGCGTTGACGCCCGTTACCTGGTCGGGAACCGGCGCCGGCGTTACCGTCACCGCATTAGTCGTCAGCGTCGCCCCGGAAGTGTTGGCGTCTCCGCCGACGGTAACCGTCAACGGGACCTCCGACTCAAAGTTGCCGCCGAAGGCCAGGGTGAGTGTCGCTCGGGTGTTGCTCACGCGGTTTACCCTTGCGATGGACAGTCCCGCGGTTGCCGGCAGTTCGAAATGTTCGGTTAGCAGGTCAGCGACATACTCAGTCCTCGCCAAGTCCACCGTAAGCCGCGCGCCGTTCAGCGTCCGCTCGGTCAGGGGCGACGGGTCGGTGGTCATGGTGGCGGCCTCGGTGGACACTTCCCGGCTGCGTCGGAATTCCACTCCATCCAGCAGCAAAGCCACCTGATAGACATGGTTTTGCCCGACGGTCAGTCCTGTGTCCGTATGGCTCCGGCTCTGGCCCCCGTAACCGGTCAGCTCCTCGCCATCGCGGTAGAGGGCGTAGGTCGCCGCGGGCGAACCGATCCAACCCGCTTCTGTGATGTCGGGCCAGGATAGCAAAGCCTCAGGGTCGTTGCGCGTCACCGTCAGGGGCAGCGGGAGTCGCGTCTGATACCCGAACTCCTGCCAGGTGGCGATGGCGTCGGCGTCGTTCCAGTCCACCTTTAAGACCGGATATTGCCCATTGGCGCCGAAGTCCCACGGATCGTCGTTTGTGCTGTCGCCGTCCAGGTCCCGGTTCCAACCGGCGAAGATGCCGGAGTAGCCAGTGATGCCCGTCAGCGACTCCGTGCTCCGACCATGGTCGTCCGCGAACCCGGAGATGTCCCGGTCGTGGTAGCTGGCGGTTATCTCTCCCCTGAAGTCCCTCGATCCAATGTTGCTGGCGCCATACAGACCCCCGATCTCGACACTGTCGGAGTCGAGACCTTGGACTGTTCCTGCCGCGTAGCTGGCGATTATTCTCCCGGTGTTGAGGTTCACGCCCACCAGCCCGCCAACTCGGGTGTGGCCGCTCACCGACGCCGTCGCGTAGCTGGCGATAATCGTCCCCTCGTCCTCGGAACCGATGCCACCGTTCTGGCCCACCAGGCCACCAATCTGCGTGCTGCGTCGCATATCGACGCTGTCAGCGACGCCGTTGACCGTTCCCGCGGCAAAACTTCGGGTGATCCGGTCGTTGTTGTGGCCGACCAGGCCGCCGACATCGAGGCGACCGCTGACCGTTCCCGCCGAGTAGCTCCCGGTCACCCCGCGGCCTGCGCGGGTGTTGGAACCCACCAGGCCGCCAACCTGGCTGTCACCATGAACTTCTCCCAGGGCAAAGCTGTTTATGATAATGCCGTCATGTTGGCCAACCAGGCCGCCGGTATTGCTCAGACTGCCGCGGACGGTCCCCACCACCCAACTCCCGTTGATGGTTCCTCTGGAAACCCCCGCCAGGCCGCCGACGCGTCGTCCACCGTTGACATCCACCCCCGTCAGACCCAGGTCCCGCACCACGCCGCCGCCACCGATGCTCGCGAACAGGCCCAAGCCGGAGTCGCCGGGGCGGTCGATGTGGAGGTTGGCGATAGTCCGCCCGTTGCCGTCGAATACGCTCGAATACGCTCCGATGGGAAGCCAACCGGCCCCGCCGTTGTAGTAGTCGTCGTCGCTCCGGTCGCCGGTGACGCCGGTGTCGAAGTCCAGGTCCGTCGCCAGTTCGTAGCCGGCGCAGGGGCCCGGTTGGTTGTCCGCGTCGGTGTCTGCGCAGCCCATGCCAGCGGCGGGGCTCGGGAAGGCGGCGGTGTAGGCGGTCGCATCGTCCGAGTCGTCGGCCACGCCGTCGCCGTTCGGGTCCCAGCGGATGGCGTCGAGCTGGGCAAGGTCTACGATATCGATGAGGCCGTCGCCGTCGAGGTCGTAGATATGCACCAGGGTCGCGTTTGCGGACCAGGGGCCGTTTCGGTCCGCGTTTTCGGCGCGGACACGGAAGAGGTAGTCGACGCCGGACGTCAGGCCGCCGATGGGGGCGGAGGTGTCGGCGGTCGTGCCTGCGACATCCCAATTGACGCCTTCGTCCGAAGAATGCTCGTAGGTGTAGCCGGTGAGCACAGCGCCGCCGGTGTTCCCGGGCGGGTCCCAGGACAGGAGGACGGAGGTGGAGTCGGTCGTGATGTAAGTCACGTTGGTGGGTGCGCCGGGTTGTCCGGCAACGATCACGATATTGGACCACGCGCCGTCGCCGTGGGAGTTTGTGGCGCGGACACGGAAGTCGTAGGCGTCGTTTTGGTTGAGGCCGGTCACATCGGCCTGCGATGCGGGGTGATCCACGGTAATGTGAGATGCCACGCTCCAGTCCGCGGCCGTGCTCAACTTGTACTCGATGCGGATCGTGTCGCCGTCGCTGATGCGTTGGATGCCGCCCCACATCACCCTCACGGCCTGGTTTCCCGCGGCGGATCCTGTCAGGGCCGGCGCGCTGGGCTTGTCGGTCGGCGTGGCCGTACCCATGACATACGAGCTGCAACCATCAAGAGCTGAACTCCGGCAGGCGCGAACTCGGAAATTGTAGGTCGTATCTGTTCCGAGGGCGGTTATCGTTCTGTCGAAGAACGAGGAATTTGAGCTGAATGCGGTCCCCTCTGTCCAGTCCGTAGCAGTGTCCTGCTTGTGAGCATATTGGTAATAGATATCTCCAGCAGGGGTATTCGGGGGACGGTTCCAGGAGAGCCCGACCGACGAACTTGAGGTAACCGTCACCAGGAAGTTGTCGGGCGCAGATAGCGTCGACTGGGCCTCGGCGGGGGAGGGCGTGGAGGTCAGCACCGCCAGCGCGGCGACGAGGATGATGAGCGGCAGAAGAGCCAGGGGCTTTTTCATGGCAGTTCGCCCCCCCCCCGAGCTTGAGGGGGTAAAATTGCGCTATGCGGCGGCCGTTGCTATTCAACATTGTCTGCTTCTACCTCGGTCACAATGTAGTCTTGCCAATGGCGGAGGTATGCCATTGCCAGCGTCAGTATCAGTAATCAGGTTAGAGGATAGCATTATGACCGCCGGGATGTGGTGCATTTGGACACAAATCCCGCGAAATTCTGGTGGTGGTTCGGTGGCCGGGCAGAGCAGGACATCAGGCGCGCCAGGAGAGTGGCGCCGGACTGGATTTGCAGTACTACCTGGAGGCCGCCGTGTTGGAAGACTCCGGCGACGGCAGCCTGATTCGCGCCGCCCTGAGCGACGTCGCTCGCGGCCTGGACCTGCGGCTGCGGATCGAGCCCGCGCTGCACGACCCTGCGGCCTAGCTTTACGCCAGGGGTTGTATCACCACGGGGCCGGCGGGGGCGACTTCCACGTAGAGGCTGTGGGCGTCGAGGAGGGACATGCCGAGGAGGGGCGCTACGCCAACGGCGTCAATCTCAATGTGGCGTTCCCCGCCATTCCAGACTACCGTGGCGCCGTGTACGTTGAAGGCAACTGCCGTGCCGTCAGCCAGGACTGACCAACTGCGAATCAAAAAGGGCAGTCCTAACTCGGCAACCAAGTCCTGGGGCAATGTCAGATTGCCGCTGTACCCGGTATCGATAATGGCTTCTATTTCCCTCTCCTGGCCCTCTGGGCCTCGTATCCGCAGGCTCACCACCGCTTCCAGAAAGCCGTTCACCGCGCCCTGGATCATTTAGTCTCCCGCAGCGAACCTGCTCCGAAGCTGCGTAGCGCCCGGTAGCCCACCCGCACCAGCCACCCGTCGGCGTCCGGGCGCCGGCTTCGCAACTGGTCCGCTGCAGCAAGTACGCTGTCGGCGATGGCGTAGTCGCCGCTATCAACATCGATGGCGACGTACTCGCCAAAGTGGTCGGCTTCGACCAGATGGCGGATATCCCGCTTGTAGATCTCATTGCCCAAGCGTGCCGTTTCTTCGGCAGGGCGGCGGGCTGGCGTAGTCATTATCGGTCCCCTCCATGCATTGTTGTATGGAGGCATTCTACACCACGCTGCGACATTTTCCCCATATCTTGCCCAGCGCACGTTAGCGGCGTAGAATGGCGGCACTAAAACCAGAGTTTAGGAGAACCGGTCATGGCAGAAGCGAAAGGCCCCCTGGACGGGATACGTGTAATCGACCTCGGTCGGCATCAGGCCGGCCCCCGCTGTGCCCAAGTGCTGGCCCGCCTGGGCGCGGAAGTCATCAAAGTCGAGCGGCTGGGCGGCGAGGAAACCCGCTACCATGCCCCCTGGGTGCGCAAGCAGTCCGCCTACTGGGTGCAGTACAACAGCGGCAAGAAGAGCCTCAGCATCGACCTGCGCAAGCAGGAGGGCAAGGACGTCCTCAGCAAGCTGGTCAAGGTGTCCGACGTGCTGGTGCAGAACTTCCGGCCCGGCACCATCGACATCATGGGCTTCGGCTACGACAAGCTGTACGAGCTGAACCCGCGCATCATCATGGTCAACGTCTCCGCCTACGGGCA
>JAJDWF010000127.1 GCA_022825745.1 Dehalococcoidia bacterium
GACTCGCGCATGATCAGGTACTCTTCATCGCCGTCTTCGTACTCGGTGCCGGCGTACTTGGAGTAGATGACCTTGTCGCCAATGGTGAGTTCCATGGCGATGCGGCTGCCGTCGTCAGCGACGCGACCCGGGCCTACCGCGACGACCTCGCCCTCCTGGGGCTTTTCCTTCGCGGTGTCGGGCAGCAGGATTCCGCCCCTGGTCTGGGCTTCCTGCTCCATCGGCTTGATGACGATGCGCTCTCCTAGTGGTGTGAAAGTGGCCACTTAATGCCTCCTTGCAATGTGGTGTTTGCTATGGTTTGGCTAATGCCTTGGTGCTCACCCGGTTGGGTTTACTTTTTGCGCGCGTAATCCGTGGTGTAGAAGCCCGATCCCTTGTAAATCACGGGAACCGCGTGGAAGATGCGCCGGGAAAGGGCGGAACATTCGGGGCATTCTCCCTCGGGCGATGCGCCGAAGCTCTGGCGCTGGTCATACTCATGGTCGCACGCAGTGCACCGGTAAACGTACCTGGGCATTGCTTCCTCCTTGCCTGGACACGCCAGAAGCGCGCCCGTAGCTTTCGCAATCAATTTTCAACCACGAGCGTCCTTTTTCCAATGGGGTTAATGTTAAAATCCCGTTGAAAATGTGTCAGCCGGTCGGCTGCGCCCCTCATATCGGTGCATTCCCATGGTCAGCAGGAACCTGAGGACGATACCCTCAAACCCGAACCACGAGGAAGACGGAGCCGAGCTTCAGCCGGAGCTCGAGAACATACTGCGCAACGCGGTTCGCGCGCTGGGCGGCAGCGCCGCCGTGGTGGCAACCTGGGACGACGCGGTGCGCAGGTTTGTGGTCACCGGAGCCTTTGGTCTGGACCGGCAGCAGATCGCGCGCATTCGCCCGCTGTTGAATGAGGCGATACCCGACCTGGCGTTGAGCCGGGAGCAGTTCGCTTTGCTGTCGGCACTGTTTCCCCAGTCGGCGCTGCCCATCTCCACCACCGGGGAAATGCAGAACCCGGTGATGGCGGTGCCCCTCCAGACCCACGATGAAAACGTGGGCCTGATATTTGTGCTTCGTTCGTCCGATGCGGCGAATTTTTCGCAGTTGGACCCGCCGGTGCTGGCGGCGTTTGCCGAGCAGGCTGCCATCGCAGTGCAATCGGCGCGGTTGGCCCACCTGTTGGCGCAGGAAAAGCAGCGCGTTGAGTCGATACTGGAGGGGAGCGCGGACGGAATTTATACCGTTGACGCCGGCCGCCGCATCGTCAGCATCAACCCGGCCATGGAGCGGATGCTGGGCCTGACCAGCGAGGAAGTGCTGGGATTGCCCTGCGCGGTGGCGCTGAACTGGCGCGACCGGGAGGGACGTCCCATCTGCCCGGGGCGCTGTCCCTTGCTTCACGCTCCGACTTTCGCCACTGACAACGTTACGGAACTTAGCGCCACCGTCCGCTCACGGGACGGTCGGACCACCGACGTGGCGTTGGTTTATTCCGTGGTGCGTTCTCCCGAACTGGTGCCATTGAACGCCGTCGTGAACGTGCGAGACATGACCCGGGTGCGTGAGACGGAGGACATGCGCTCGACGTTTCTGTCCATGCTGGGGCACCAGTTGCAGACGCCACTGGCCATCATCAAGGGTTACACCAACACGCTGGCTCGACCGGATGCAATCTGGGATAACGGCACGCTGCACCCGATCTTTGAGGCCATCGAAGAAGAAACCGACCACATGAGCCAGCTGATGAACCGGCTGCTCCTGGCTTCGCGCCTGGAAACCGGCGAGCTACCGATACGGCACGACCAGGTGAACATGGCTACCGTGGCCAAAAAGGTCGTATCGCGCATATCTCCGACCTCTCAGAAGCACCACTTTTCCGTCGAGTTTCCCGAGGATCTGCCCCCGGTGGAAGGCGACCCCGACCTATTGGAAGAGGTCCTGGTGAATCTGCTCGACAACGCCGTGAAGTATTCACCCGGGGGAGGGGAGATAGGCGTTGGCGGATCGGTGGACGGACGCGGAACGGTAACGGTGAAGGTCAACGATTCGGGCCTGGGCGTGCCGCGGTGGGAAAGCCGGCGTATCTTTGAGCGGTTTCATCGTTCACAGAACCCAAATTCGTCGCACCCGCGAGGGATGGGTCTTGGGTTGTATATCTGCGACGAGATAATGAAGGCGCACGGCGGGGGCATTTCCGTGTCCGACAACCCGGGCGGCGGGTCGGTCTTCACGCTGGCCTTCCCCGACCAGGGACGCGAGCGGCCATGACTGTATCCGACCGGCGAACCATCCTGGTGGTTGATGACGAGCCGCGCATTGTGCAGTTCACCGCCATGAACCTGGAGGTTGAGGGTTTCAACGTCGCCACGGCCAGCAACGGCCAGGAGGCCCTGGAGACGCTGGCGGACAACGGCGACATTGACCTGGTGGTGCTGGACGTGATGATGCCGGGAATCGACGGTTTTGAAACCCTGAGCCGTATCCGCGAGCAATCGTCGGTTCCGGTGATTTTCGTTACGGTACGGGGCGATGAAACCGACCGGGTGGCCGGCTTGGACTTGGGCGCGGACGACTACCTGATCAAACCGTTCAGCCCCCGGGAACTGGTGTCGCGGATCCGGGCCTTGTTCCGGCGGATCGAGGCCACCGAACCGCCACCCTTGCAGGAAGTGGTCGTCGATGAGTGGCTCACCATAGATTTCGACCGGAGCCTGGTGCTGGCCGACGGCAAGGAGATGCGCCTCCGGCCAACCGAATACCGTTTGCTCTACCAACTGGTCGATAACGCGGGGCAGTTGCTGAGCCACGACACGCTGCTGGAACGGGTTTGGGGGCCGGAATACCGGGGTGAGCACCAGTACGTGCGGACGTATGTCACGTACCTGAGGCAGAAGCTGGAACGGGACCCGCGCTCGCCGGAGTACATCGTGAGCGAGCGGGGATTGGGCTACCGATTCAAGGAACTGTAGGTCACCGGGCCGCGTTGCGGGCGGCGGCTATGTCCCGGGCCGTTTCCTCCGGCATATCCTCGGCAAGCCGAATGGCATCCACCCACTTGACGCTGGAGTAGCAGGCCTGTTCCACCATCACCAACCGACAGGGGCCGCCGTGGTCGGTTTCCAGCGGCGCGCCATTGAGACGGGTTGCCAACAGAACATTGGACATATCGGCATCCAAAGGCACGGTTACCGAAAAGTCGGCGGCGGATATGGCAGCGTATCGGGCGTTATTCAGAGGGCCGGCGAGGTCCAACAGGACGGACAGGGGGACGCCTTCCCAATTTTGATCTGGCACCGACCAGCCTTCCAGGCATCGGAAATCGTCGGTCAGGCTCTGCTGGGTCAACTCTGACAGGTCAGCCTCCGTCAAGACGGCGGGATTGCGGACCAGGCCATCGATGCGCAGTCCGGGCCAAACCTCGGGCTGTCCGTGGTGATCCTTGAAAACGGGCAGGGAGTCCAACGTTGTTACCGGTTCCGGATTCGACATATTACCCTCACTAGACTGGGGTTCCCCTGGTCATGGTGACCGCGACTATGACGATGAGGATCATGAGCAGCACGTTGATCCGGGCAATCCAGATCACGGACCTTCGCAGGAACGGCAGATAGCCGGGCGGTTCGGCGCCGGCCCGCATCTCGTCGAGCAGGCGGCTGGTCAACGGGCCGATGACGAAATCGTGGACGACGCTGAGCCAGATCACTATCGCGACCAGGCCGACCTTCACTTGCAGGGTTGCCACGAAATGCCCGCCCAGGCTGAAGAACTCGGCGAACCCGATGCCGTAGCGCGTGGGCAGGATATAGAGGCCCGTCGCCACCAAAAGCACAATGCAGATCCACGAGATCAGGCGGAACCGGCGCGCGATGAGGCCCAGCAGGTCGGGCGGCAGCGCGAAGTCCGGCGGCGGCTGGCCGGGAACCGGGGCGAATCTACGCAGGACGGGTATGAGCACCAGCGCCAGGAACAGGCTGCCGCCGACCCAGATGATGGCGGATGCCAGATGTATGAATACCGCCGCTTGATACATTTTTGTGCTGCCCTTTTCGATGCTCCATTTCAGTCTTTGGGAATCTGATGATACCAGCATACACGTGGAACAGTTAGCCGTGGCGCTTGGAGGTTGAACCGCGCGTAGGGAACGGTTATGCTTGCAGCGTTTGTGAAGGCAGGTTGATGCCGTGCCAACCTGACGCAGCATCGGGAGTCGTAAAATGCGATTGGAAGGGAAGGTTGCCATTGTCAGCGGCGGCGCTCATGGGATGGGTGCGGTTGAGTCCAGGCTGTTCGCCAGCGAGGGCGCGAAGGTAGTTATCGCCGATATTCGTGATGACGACGGCCGGCAGGTGGAGGCGGAAATCAACGAGGCCGGCGGGGAAAGCGTTTTCATCCGCACGGACGTTACCAGCGAAGATGCCTGGGTCAACGTGATATCCGAGGCGGTTTCCCGATTCGGCCGGCTGGACATCCTGGTGAACAACGCGGGCATCAGCAGCCGGGCGGTGCCGGACGACGACAGCCTGGAAGCGTGGTCCCGGATCATGGACATCAACTCCACCGGCGTTTTCCTGGGAACCAAGCACGCCATCCGGCAGATGCAGCAGAACGGCGGCGGGTCGATAGTGAACATTTCCTCCATCGCGGGGCTGGTGGGTATGCTCAGCGGCCATCCCGCCTATAATGCCTCCAAAGGGTCGGTGCGCATCTTCACCAAGGCGATGGCGGTACGCTACGGCAAGGAAAACATACGGGTCAACTCGGTGCATCCCGGGTTCATGCCGCCGATGATGGGCAACATACCCACCGAGGAAGTGCGCGAAGGCCGGCGGGAGATGCTGGACGAGCACGTTCCCATGGGCCGGGAGGGCGAACAAGTGGAAGTAGCCAACGCGGTGCTGTTCCTGGCCAGCGACGACGCCTCCTATATCACCGGGGCCGAGCTGGTTGTGGACGGCGGATTCACCGCGCGGTAGCTGCGGCGACGTTCGGGAAGGAAACTCCTACGGAGACCCGTTATGCCGATAACAGAAGTGACCATCCTCCGCCGGTGCGGGCATTGCCGCCACGAATTCGGCGAGATGACCGTCAAGAAGGACAACATGCGGCTGATGGTCAGCGAGCTGGTCTGGTGCGAACCTTGCGGCGCGGAGACGCCGGAGATTCGGGAAATCGCCGGCCGGCTGTCGTCGGTGGAGTCGGAACGGGCCAGCTATCCGGGCAATCCGCCGGTGCTGGACGTGTCGGCCGCCGAGTACCGGCGCCTGAGGGAAAGGGCCTCGGGGGCATAGGCGCTCGCCCGCCATGGAGTGGCCATGAATGCCGACGACGCAATTCTGGAACTGGGCAAGCTGGTTGAGTCGCCATCGGCCGACGAGATTGGCGGGGACTTCAATCTGGCCCTGGGCGCGCTGCTCATAGCGTCCACGGACGACTCCAACGTGGACATCGACGGAGTCATGGACAACCTGGACCGGATGGCCTCAGCAGCGGGTTCCCGCATACCCGATGACGGGACCGAATTGCAGCAATTGAACGCGGTTACGGACCTGCTGTTTGGAGTAATCGGGCTGTCGGGAAATCGGGACGACTACTATGACCCGCGCAACTCGTACCTGGACCAGGTTATGGAGCGGCGGCTGGGCATTCCCATCACGCTGTCGCTGCTGTGCATGGAGGTGGGCCGGCGCGCCGGCGTACCGATTCTGGGCATCGGGATGCCCGGGCATTTCCTGATCCGGCATCGGGATGAGCCCGGCTTTTTCGTGGACTCGTTCAACGGCGGGCTGCTGCTGAGCCAGGACGAGTGCGGCGCGCTGCTGAGGGAAGCGGCCGGCGACGCGGTGCGGCTGGAATCGCATCACCTGAACCCGGCGACGCCCCGGGAGATGCTGGCCCGCATCCTGCGCAACTTGAAGGCCATCTACTGGGACCGGGAGGACTTCGACCGTTGTATCACCACCATCGGCGCTTTGATGGCGGTTCTGCCGGACCGACCGGAAGAGCAGCGAGACCGGGGCGTGGTGCATTTGAAGGCCGGCAATCGTCGGGAATCTGCGGAGGATTTCGCAGCGTATCTAGCAGTAGCGCCGGACGCCGAAGACGCGGAAACAGTGCGGAACGCATTGTCGCGGCTGCGCAGCAGTCAAACTTGATCACCAAACTCATTACAAAGCATCGTCACGGCGCGGGGCGAGAATATGATCAGATACATAATTGTTGGAATCGCCATATTGGCGATCATACCGATAGCATGGCTGGCCTGGTGGCTGCTCAGTCCGCTGTGGATGGACACGGAGGTTTCCGAGGAGTTTCCACGGGCGGCCCGGGCCGTGATTCCCGAGGGGATGACGCCGCAGGAGGTGGAGGTGCAGATGGGCGTGGCGGCGGCCACCGACGACCCGATGGTGGAAGAAGCGATGCCCGATATGTCCGCAATGGCCGCCAGCGAGGTGGCGACTGCGGTGAAGGCGGCCGGTAACTTCATGGGCGCGGACTCGTTCCACCAGGGCATGGGCACGGCCACTATCTTCGAGCTTGGCCCCGGCGAACGCGTCCTGCGCTTTGAGGACTTCCGGGTCACCAACGGCCCCGACCTGAGGGTGCTGCTGGTCAACGCGCCGAACCCGGAAGGGCACGGCGATCTGGATGATGCCGGCTACGTTGAGCTCGGCAAGTTGAAGGGCAACGTGGGGTCGCAGAACTACGACATTCCGGCCGACCTGCCGTTATCGGAAGCGCAGAGCGTGGTGATTTACTGCAAGCCGTTCCGGGTGGTTTTCAGCGTAGCGAGCCTGGCGCAAGTCGGGGGATAGGCGACGTGGCGTATCTCCCGATTGAGGACTACGGCATTGTCGGCAATATGCGGACGTGCGCGCTGATTGGCATGAACGGGTCGGTGGATTGGTTCTGCTGCCCGAACTTCGATTCGCCGAGCGTGTTCGGGGCCATCCTGGATGACCGGAAAGGCGGTCATTTCAAAATCGCTCCCGACCTGGGAGAAGCGCCGGTCATTAAGCAGGTCTATTGGCCGGCGAGCAACGTGCTCATCACCCGGTTCCTGGCGCGGAGCGGCGTGGCGGAGATCATCGACTACATGCCGGTGCCCACCACCGAACACCCCCACGAGCACACTGAGCTGATACGCCGTGTGAACTGCGTTCGCGGGATTGTGCCGTTCTTCCTGGAATGCTACCCGGCCTTTAACTACGCACGTGACGAGCACCGGACGGAACTGAACGAGTACGGCGCGGCCTTTATATCCAAGGGCATGGGGTTGCAACTTTCCACCCGGACCATCCTGGAAAGGGACGGCAGCGGCGTAATCGGAGCATTCGCGCTGAGCGCCGGAGAATCGGTTACGTTCACGATTGGAGAGTTGGGGGACGACCGGGAGAGTTATCACCCGCTCGACGATGCCGAGAGCGACGCCTTGTTCGAGGAGACCGTCTCCTACTGGCGTAGCTGGTTGTCCCAGTGCACCTACAAAGGACGCTGGCGGGAGATGGTGGAGCGGTCGGCGTTGGTGCTGAAGCTGCTGACGTACGAGCCGACCGGAGCCATCGTTGCGGCGCCCACGTGCAGCCTGCCGGAAGAACTGGGCGGCGAACGGAATTGGGACTACCGCTACACGTGGATTCGGGACGCGGCGTTTACGCTGTATGCCCTGCTGCGGATCGGGTTCACGAACGAAGCGAGCCGGTTCATGCACTGGCTGGAGGCGCAGATTAATCCCGACGACGGCGACTGGCGAAACATACAGATTATGTATGGCATTGATGGGCGCCGCGAATTGGACGAGATTGCGCTGGATCACCTGGAAGGCTACCGGGGTTCCAAACCGGTGCGCATCGGAAACGGGGCCGCCGATCAACTACAGTTGGACATATACGGTGAGCTTATGGATTCGGTGTACCTGTTCAACCGGTACGGCGAGCCGATTTCATACGACTTCTGGATCAAGTTGCGCCAGATGGCCAACTGGGTGTGCGACAACTGGCGACTGGCCGACGAGGGCATCTGGGAAACCCGGGGGGGCCGGCAGCATTTCGTCTATTCCAAGCTGATGTGCTGGGTGATGATGGACCGGGCGATAAAAATCGCCGAAGTGCGGTCGTTCCCGTCGGAGCGGCTGCGCTGGATGGCGACGCGGGATGAAATCTACGAGGAAATCCTGACCAAGGGATGGAGCGACGAACGCCAGGCTTTCGTGCAGCACTACGGCAGCGACTCCCTGGACGCATCGAACCTGATCATGCCGCTGGTGTTCTTCATGTCGCCGACGGACCCGCGAATGCTGAAGACGCTGGACGCGATCAACCGCCCGCCGAGAGAGGGAGGGTTGGTGTCGGACAGCCTGGTGTACCGATACAATCCGGAGCACTTCTCAGACGGCTTGACCGGGCAGGAAGGCACGTTCAACATGTGCACCTTCTGGCTGGTGGAAGCCCTGACGCGGGCCAGTTGGGGCGGCGACCGGCGACGGCTGGACCAGGCGCGCCTGATGTTCGAGAAGATGCTGGGCTACGCCAACCACCTGGGGCTGTATGCCGAAGAGACCGGCCCCAGCGGGGAGGGCCTGGGCAATTTCCCACAGGCATTCACGCACCTGGCGCTGATCAGTTGCGCGTTCAACCTGGACCGAGCGTTGGGAGACAGCCAGTAAGCCGGGTGACATTTGGTCGTTGTTTGAAAAAATTCGGCTGTGATAGAATCGCCGCCGTGATTACGAAGGCCACTGATTACCTGGGATACTGGATTGCGTTGAGCCAGACGCCGGGTCTGGGCGCGGCGAGGTTCCGGCTGCTGGAATCCCATTTCGACGGAGACTTGGAGTCGGCGTGGAAGGCTCCGCCACGGGAGTTGCGGGCGGCGGGCATCGGCGGCAGTGTGGTGAAAGCGATTGCGGAATGCCGGGAACAGGTCAGCCCGGACGGGGAGCTGGAACGGCTGTCGCGGTCGGGGGTCGCGGCGTTGACGTGGCATGACGCGGAGTATCCACGCCGCCTGAAGGAGATTGCCGACGCGCCGCCGGTGCTGTATTGCCGGGGCACACTGCGCCCCGACGACGAGGCTTCGGTCGCGGTGGTGGGCACGCGAAGGCCGACCGACTACGGATACCGCATTACCGCCGAATTGTGCGCGGACCTGGCGACGCGAGGCGTGGTAGTAGTCAGCGGGCTGGCGCTGGGCATCGACGCGCGGGCGCACAAAGCGACGCTGGACGCCGGCGGCAGGACGATAGCGGCTTTGGGAAACGGGCTGGATACGGTTTACCCGAGGGAGAACCGGCGCCTGGCCGAGCGGATCGTGGAGGAGGGCGGCGCGCTGGTGAGCGAGTTTCCGTTGGGGACGCGGCCGGAAGCATCGAATTTTCCGCGGCGCAACCGGATCATCAGCGGGATGACCCTGGGGACGCTGATTACCGAGGCCAGCGAAACCAGCGGAACCCGGTGGACGGTTTACCATGCGCTGGAGCAGAACCGGGAGATATTCTGTGTGCCGGGCAGCGTGTACTCGGACGCCAGCAAGCTGACCAACCGGTTGATCCGGGAAGGGGCCAAACTGGTTTGCGACGTTAGTGATATATTAGTGGAGATTGGATTGGACACCGCCACACGCCAGATTGCGATGACGCTTAGCGACGCAGACGAGCCCCGGTCCAATCCCACGCCGGACGATCCCGACGAAGCGGATCTAATACGGCACATCACCCACGAGCCCACGCACATAGACGACCTGGCGAGGTTGGCCGACCGACCGATCACCGAGGTGAGCGGCCTGCTGACAATGCTGGAAATCAAGGGACTGGTTGTGCAGGCTGGTATGATGCACTATCGGTTACCCTGATTTTGACACGAAACTAATCGGAGACAAGTTCACCCAATGCCGCCCAAGACCGGTACCAAAAGAAGGACGACCGGAAAAACGTCCGCCAGATCCAAAAGCGCCAAAACCTCAGCCCGCTCCGGCGGCAATGCGAAAGCCGCCGCGACGCGCGGGCGATCCGGCGTGCCGTCCGCCGCCGGCAAACGGCTGGTGATCGTGGAGTCGCCGGCCAAGGCGCGCACGGTGGGCCAGATCCTGGGCAACAAGTACGTGGTGGCAGCGTCCATGGGGCACGTGCGGGACCTGCCTAAGTCCACGCTGGGGGTGAACACCGAAGAGGAATTCGCGCCCAAGTACCTGACCATGAAGGACAAGCGCGACCTGGTGAAGGGCCTCAAGGAGGCCGGCGCCAAAGCATCCGACATATTCCTGGCGACGGACCCGGACCGGGAAGGAGAGGCCATCTCCTGGCACCTGCAGGCGGCGGCCGGCTGGGACAAGAACCCCAAGCCGCCCAAGCGCGTGGTATTCCACGAGATCACTAAGCAGGCGGTGGAGGAAGCGTTCGAGCATCCCCGCGAGATCGATATGGAGCTGGTGAACGCGCAGCAGGCCCGGCGCATACTGGACCGGCTGGTGGGATACGAGATCAGCCCGCTGCTGTGGCTGAAAGTGCAGCTGGGACTATCGGCCGGCCGGGTGCAGTCGGTGGCGCTGCGGATGATTGTGGAGCGGGAACGGGAGATCGCGGCGTTCGTGCCGGTGGAGTGGTGGTCTCTGGAGGCGGAACTGTTCAAGGACACCGACTCCCCGGCGAATCCCAACACGTTCACGGCCACGCTGCACTCGCGCAAGGGCGCCCGGCGCAAGCTGTCGATTGCCGACGAAGACGCGGCACGGAGCCTGGAAGCGGAGTTGAAATCCGCATCCTACTCGGTGGACAGCGTGGAGAAGAAGCCGAGGCGACAACGTCCGGCGCCCCCGTTCATCACCAGCACGCTGCAACAGGAAGCGGGTCGCAAGCTCCGGTTCACGGCGCAGCGCACCATGGCGTTGGCGCAGCAGTTGTACGAGGGGCTGAACATCGGCAACGAAGGGTCGGTGGGCCTCATCACTTATATGCGGACCGACAGCGTGAACGTGGCTGAGACGGCGGTGCGAGAGACGCGGGAGTACATCCGGGAGCGATTCGGGAAGGAATACGCGCCGGACAAGCCGCGCAGCTACCGCACGCGGAGCAAGAACGCCCAGGAGGCCCACGAGGCGATACGGCCGACGTCCATCAGGCGGACGCCGCAGGCGATGGCGGCCTACCTGGATCGCGACCAACTGCGCCTGTACACGCTGATCTGGGAGCGGATGGTGGCGAGCCAGATGGCGGACGCCCTGCTGGAAGCCACTACGGTGGAAATCGACGCGACGTGCGCCGCGCCGTCGGACAGCGTGTTCCGGTTCCGGGCGACGGGATCGGTGCTGAAGTTCCCCGGGTTCCGCGCGGTGTACCTGGAGGGTCGGGACGACTCCGGCGACGGTGAGGAAGGCGCGCTGCCGGAGTTAACGGCGGGCGACGGGTTGGTGAACCGGGAGTTGCAGGCCAACCAGCACTTCACACAACCGCCGCCCAGATTCTCCGAGGCCACGCTCATCAAGGAAATGGAGGACAAGGGCATCGGGCGGCCCAGCACTTACGCGCCGACGATTGCCACGCTGGTGGAACGCGAATACGTGGCGCGGGAGCAGCGGAGGCTGCTGCCGACGGAGTTGGGATGCACGGTCACCGACCTGCTCACCGAGCATTTCTCGGACGTGATGGACCTGAACTTCACGGCGCGCATGGAGGAAGACTTGGACAGCGTGGCGCAAGGCGAGCAGGAATGGGTGCCAATGCTGCGCGAATTCTACGGGCCGTTCCACCAGGCGGTTACGGCGGCGGAGAAGGAGTTTTCGCCCGCGTGCGAGAAGTGCGGGGAACCCATGACCATGATGATGGGTCGGTTCGGGCGGTTCCTGGCGTGCACGGGTTACCCGGCGTGCCAGAATACGCGGAACATGCGGAACAATGCGGAGCGGCCGCCGGACGAAGAGACGGATGAAGTCTGCGAAAGGTGCGAGCGGCCCATGGTGATCAAGACGGGTCGCTACGGGCGGTTCCTGGCATGTACCGGCTACAACGCGGAGGACAATCCCTGCGACAACCGGCGCAACATCGTGAAGAAGAGCGAGGTGCCCTGCCCCAAGTGCGGCGGCGACCTGGTGGAGCGGCGCGCCCGCAAGTCCGGCCGTCCGTTCTGGGGATGTGCCAACTACCCGAAGTGCGAATTCCTGGTCAACACGGAACCGATGCCGATGCCGTGTCCGGAGTGCGAGGGTATGCTGGTGACCGCGGCCCGGGGCAAGGCGACGTGCTCGGTGTGCAAGTGGAAAGGAGACCCGCCCGTCGCCGAGTCGAACGCAGGTCAGGCTGCGGCCGAACCGGAGCTGGCGACCGTTGGCGACTAGCGGGACACACCTATCCGAACGAGATTGCCGCGCCTCGCTCACAATGACGGGGGAATCAGCGACGGTTGGAGTGGAGCGGGACTGCGGGCCGGCGACGCCGGCCCTGCTGGAACGATACGGGCGCTACCTGACCGGGCAGCGGGCGCTGTCGGACAACACCCGGCGCATTTACCTGGACGACCTGCACACTTTCTTGCGCTATTGCCGGCGCAAGGGTCTGAGCCTGACCGACATGGACCGGCAGATGGTGCGGGGCTACGTGGCGTACCTGGCCACCGAGGGACGGACGGACGGAGATCGACCTAGGGGTTATGCGCGGGTAAGCATCGTGCGCAAGCTCACGGCGCTGCGGACTTTTTACAACTTCCTGGTTCAGGAGGGGTGGTTCGAGTTCACGCCGGTGCCGTCGGCGCGGTCATTATCGGTGAAGGTGGAGAAACCGCTGCCGGGTTTCCTGGGCAAGAAAGAGGCGACGCGGCTGTTGGACGCGCCCGATGACGACACGCCGACGGGTCTGCGGGACCGGGCGATACTGGAAGTGCTGTACGCCTGCGGCGTGCGGCTGGCGGAGATCGAGGGGATGAACGTGGGCGACGTGTACCGTAACCGGCAGGAAATACTGGTGCGCGGCAAGGGCAACAAGGAACGGTGGACGCTGTACGGGGAGCCGGCCGAGGTGGCGCTGGACAACTATTTGACCGACGGGCGCCCGCACCTGGCGGCAGACGCGTCGGGTGCTGAACCGCTGTTCGTGAACCGTTACGGCGGGCGGCTGTCGCGTCGCAGCATCGAGAAGATCGTGAGCAACTACGCGGCGCGGGCCGGCCTGAAGGAAGGAATCCACCCGCATACGCTGCGACACAGCTTTGCGAGCCACATGCTGGAGGGGGACGCGGACCTGCGGGTGATCCAGGACCTGCTGGGCCACAGCAGCGTATCGACCACGCAGATGTACACCCACATCACCAAGCAGGAAGCGCGACGGGCCTACCTGGACTTCCACCCCATGGCAGCGGGACCGGGCGGCGAGCATACCGACGACGGGGGCGCGGCAGATGACGACGATACTGGTGCTGCACGGCCCTAACCTGAACGCACTGGGCCGGCGGGACCGTCATCACTACGGCACGCTGACGCTGGCCGACATCAACCGGCGCATCGAGGAGCGTGCAGCGTCGCTGGGCGTGGAGGTGGAGTGTTTCCAGTCCAACCACGAGGGGGCGCTGATTGACCATCTGCAGGGCTGTGCCGGACGCATCGACGGCGTGGTGATCAACGCGGGGGCGTTGACGCACTACGGACTGTCGCTGAAGGACGCGCTCACCGACACGGGCGTGCCGGTAGTTGAGGTACATCTGAGCAACATACACGCGCGGGAGTCGTGGCGAAGACACTCGGTATTGGCGGACACCGCGCGCGGCCAAATTGCCGGGCTGGGGTGGAGAGGCTATACTGCTGCACTGGAAGCGTTGGCCGGCATCATTGATGACGAGGCGGCTGAGCAAGCGAACTAGAAGGGGATAGCTAGCATGAGCATCAACTTTGGCGACCTCAACAAGGGCATGGTTATTGAGCTGGAGAACCAGCCCTGGCAGGTAATGGACTACGAACGGCACAAGATGCAGCAGCGGGCGCCGGTCACCCGGATCAAGATGCGGAACCTGATCAACGGGTCGGTGATTGAGCGGACCTTCCAGCGGTACGATACGGGGTTCAGCCTGGCCGAGGTTGACAACCGGGATACGCAATACCTGTACACCGACGGGTCGCACTACTATTTCATGGACCAGGAAACCTTCGACCAGCACGAGCTGACCGGCGAGCAACTGGGTGACACGCTGGACTACCTGAAAGAGAACATGATGGTAGAGGTGGTGTTCTACAAGGGGTCGCCCATCAACGTGAACCTGCCGATCCACGTGGAGCTGGAAGTGGTGGACACGCCGCCGGCGTTCAAGGGCAACACGGCGCAGGGCGGCAACAAGCCGGCCACGCTGGAGACCGGGCTCCAAATCACGGTGCCCATGTTCATCACGCCGGGGACGGTGGTGAAGGTTGACACGCGGAACGGAACCTACTCGGAACGGGTTTCGTAGATCCGGATCGTCCGAATCAGGATTCCGGGACTTTCAGGATGCTGTCGCCGGTAGTTTATTCCGTGGGGGAGGTAGCCGCCTACCTGAAGGACAAGCTTGAGTCCGACGGGGTGTTGTCCCGGCTTACGGTGCAGGGCGAAGTGGCGAACCTGCGCACGGTAGCGTCGGGACATTCTTATTTCAGCCTGCGGGAGGACGGGAGCACCATACGGTGCGTGATGTTCCGGGGACGGTCGGGCCAGGAATACCTGGAAGAGGGTCACGAGGTACTCGCCGGCGGGAATTTCACGTTCTACGCGCCATACGGGGAAGCCAACATGCAGGTGGCCGCCGTGCTGCCGGTGGGCGAGGGCGCGATGGCGCTGGAACTGGCGCGGCTCAGGCAACAGTTGGCGGGGGAAGGGCTGTTTGAGGCGTCGCGGAAGCGTCCGCTGCCCGTGTTTCCCAAGGTGATCGGCGTGGTGACGTCGCCGAGCGGCGCGGTGTGGCAAGATATTCAAAACGTGGCGCGGCGCCGGTATCCGCTGGTGGAACTGCGGCTGTCGCCAACAGCGGTGCAGGGCGACACGGCCGGCGGGCAGATTGCCGAGGCGATCAAACAGCTGAATGACGAAGGGTTGGCGGACGTAATCATCGTGGCGCGGGGCGGCGGGTCGCTGGAAGACCTGTGGTGTTTCAATTCGGAGGAAGTGGCGCGGGCCATTTTCGGTAGCGGCATCCCGGTGGTATCAGGCGTTGGGCACGAGACCGACCACACCATAGCCGACGACGTAGCCGACCAGCGGGCACCCACGCCATCGGCGGCGGCGGAGTTGGCGACGCCGGATCGCCGGCAGTTGCTCGCCAACGTTTTCGCGGCGGGCCAGCAATTGACTGCGGTAATGCTGGGTCAGATTGACCGGAGGCGCGGCGATGTGGAACTGCAAAGGCAGCGTCTGCAACGTCGCGGGCCGGACGTGGCCGTATTGATGCGTCAGATTGACGGGCTGACGGAGCGGGCGACGGCGGCGATGACGCGGCGCAAGGAACGACTGCAACGCGACCTGGAAGCGCAGCAGGCCAAGCTGTCGGCCCTGGATCCGGCGGCGACACTGCGGCGGGGCTACGCGGTGGTGAGCCTGGCGGCAAAGCCGGGCGCGCTGACGGCTCCAGAGCAGGCACAGGATGGTGACCTGCTGGATATAACGCTGAGCGGCGGCAGCATGCCGGCGGTTGCGGGTAACTCTCCGGTTGACTCGGCAACGGCGCAAAGCGAGCCGGTCAAGGAATCCGGGACCAACAGCAACGGGAATGACGTCGCCAAGCCGTCACCGCGCTCGACGCGCCGGCGGCGTGGCGGTACTGCGGAAGCGCAGCCGGCGATGCGGCCGCTGCTGTAGCTGGTGAGCGTGGGTCCAGCCGTCATGACCGAACCGAGTGAGAGTTGGCGCGCGGAGTTAGCGGGGCTTTCGTTTGAGGACGCTTACCGGCGGCTTGAAGAAACGGTTGGGCGGCTGGAACAGGGCGAGTTGGCTTTGAACGACGCCGAATCGCTGTACCGCCAGGGGATGGAGTTGGCGAATCGCTGCCAGCAATTGTTGACCGAAGCGGAACTGCGCATCACGCAGATTGGCGACAGCCGGGGTGTAACGGCACCACCTACTGCCGAAACCCCCGAGGATGGCGACGATTGGGAACTGCCGCCACCGCTGGAGCCGGATGACCCGTCGCTGTTTGAAGATGACGACGCGCCGTTCTGATCAGTATGTTGAGGATAGGCTGGTTTGCCACGGGGCGGGGTGAAGGGTCGCGGGGGCTGTTGCGGTTCGTCGCGGACGCGATTGGTGAGGGCCGGCTGGACGCGCGGATCGAGTTCGTTTTCAGCAACCGGGAACCGGGTGAGGCGGAAGGATCGGACGCTTTTTTTGAGCTGGTGCGCTCATACGGCCTTCCGCTGGTGACGCTGTCGTCGGCGCGGTACCGGCGGGAACACGGTGGCGGGCCCATGTCGCAGCACCGGGAAGGGTTTGACCGGGAGGTGGTAAGCCTGCTGCAACCATACCAGCCCGACGTTTGCGCGTTGGCCGGTTATATGCTGATTTGCAGCGGTGAGCTGTGCCGGCGGTATCCGTTGTTGAACCTGCACGGGGCGTTGCCGGACGGGCCCACGGGAACCTGGCAGTCGGTGATCTGGGAGTTGATTGCATCCGGGGCGACGCGAACCGGGTCGATGATTCACCTGGCGACGGAAGAGGTGGACCGGGGGCCGGTGTTGTCCCACTGCGAGCTGCCCATCGTAGGCGGTCGGTTTAATAAAGCGCGGAAGGCGTTAGTAGGGCAGGACGTGGAGCAGGTGAGACGCGAAGAAGGGGAAGAAAACGACCTGTTCCGCCTGATCAGGTCAGAAGGCTATCGACGGGAACCGTACCTGCTGCTGGCTACGTTGCAGGCGGTGGCGGACGGTCGGGTCAGGGTGCGCCCCGGCGAGGCGCTGGACGCAAACGGGAATCCCCTGGCCGACACGCACGCCTCGGGGTTTTCGCTGACGGCGGAAATAGAGGCGGCGATTTCCCGGGATGCCAGCTTCCCGCTTTCGCAGGAATGACGGCGACACAGTCAGGCGGTCTTTCTGCGCGCCTGCTGGTTTGAGCGGGACAGGGCCGATTTGAGGGTCAGGTAGCGGCCACCGCTGCGGCGGTAGAGGCGAGGCGACGACTCGCCGTTGATGGCGTCGCCGTGCACCACGCAGCGCCCGATGTCGTCCAGGGAGGGCAGTTCGTACATGACCTCCAGCAGGGCGTCTTCGACGATGTGGCGAAGGACGCGGGCGCCGGTCTGGTAGGCCAGGGCGCGGTCGGCAGCGGCGGCCAGGGCGTCGTCGGTGAACTCCAGCTTGACATCATCCAGGGCGAACAACCGCTGGTACTGCTTGACGATGGCGTTCCTGGGTTCGATGAGTACGCGCACCAAGGCTTCGCGGTCCAGCGGCTGGAGCGCGGACACGATGGGCAGGCGTCCGACCAGCTCGGGGATGAAACCGAATTGGAGCAGGTCTTCGGGGGTAACCTGCTCCAGGGGTGTGGAAACGTCAGCGGTTTTTTCGGCGCGGTCGGGATTGCTGGCCAGGAACCCCATTGAGGAACCGACGGCCAGCCGCTTGGCGATCATCTCTTCCAGACCATCGAAAGCGCCGCCGCAGATGAAGAGGATGTTGCGGGTGTTGATCTGCAACATCTCTTGGTGGGGGTGCTTGCGCCCGCCCTGCGGTGGGACGTTGGCGATACAGCCCTCGATGATCTTGAGTAGTTCCTGCTGCACGCCTTCGCCTGCAACGTCGCGGGTGATGGAACGGTTGACGCCCTCCTTGCGGGCGATCTTGTCCAGCTCATCGATGTAGATGATGCCCTGTTCGGCGCGGGGGATGTCCCAATCGGCAGCCTGGATAAGGCGGAGCAGGATGTTTTCCACGTCCTCGCCTACGTAGCCCGATTCGGTGAGCGACGTGGCGTCGCAGATCGCGAATGGGACGTCCAGGGTGCGCGCCAGGGTTTCGGCAAGCAGGGTCTTGCCGGAACCGGTGGGGCCGATCAGCAGGATGTTGGACTTCTGGACCTCGACGTCGGACGTGGTGGATTCGCTGCGGATGCGCTTGAAGTGGTTATAGACGGCGACGGCCAGGGTCTTTTTGGCCTTCTCCTGCCCGATTACGTAAGCGTCCAGGCTGGCGTAGATTTCGCGGGGTACCAGGGTGGGAGGTCGGCCGTCGGATTCCGCGGGCGTTTTTTCCGTCAACTCCACCCGGTCGGAGCTTCTCGGAGCGCTGCGACCGCTTTCGCCGGGACGTTGTTTGCCACCCCGGTCGGCGACGTAGGCGGCCAGTTCGCGGATGCAGTCGAAGCAGACTCCGCCACGGTTCTGGCCGGGCGGACGCATGAGGCGACCCTGGGGGAACAGGCTGCCGCAAAAAGCGCAGCGGTGAGAATTACGGTTGGAGTTGCCGTTGCGGTTTCGGGTAGTCATGACGGGCCGCCTGGTGTCTGGGAAAGTAGGGAGGGATACGATCAGGCGGCTTCTGCGGCGGCTTCCTCCGTTGGCGCTCCGAGTATTTCATCCACGATGCCGTACTCGATGGCTTCCTCGGCGGTGAGGAAGAAGTCCCGGTCGGTGTCATCGGAGATTTTCTCGATGGACTGGCCGGTAGCCTCGGACAGGATCTTGGACAGGCGTTCCTTGAGGCGGACGATTTCCTTGGCCTGAATTTCGATGTCGGCGGCCTGGCCCTGGAAGCTGCCCACGTTGGGCTGGTGCATATGGACGGTGGAGTTCGCCAGGCAGTAGCGCTTGCCCCGGGCGCCGTTGGCGAGGAGCACAGTGGCCATGCTGGCGGCGGTGCCGACGCAGATGGTTGAGACCTCGGAATTTATCAGACGCATGGTGTCCAGGATAGCCAGGCCGGAAGCGATGTAACCGCCCGGGCTGTTGATGTAAAGGCTGATGTCCCGGTCGCGGTCTTCGCGCTCCAGGTAGAGCAACTGGGCGATGATGACGTTGGCGACCTGGTCGGTGATGGGGGTGCCCAAGTAGATGATCCGCTCTCTCAGAAGGAGCGAGTAGATGTCGAAAGCGCGCTCGCCCCGGGGACTGGTCTCGATGACCATGGGGACGATGTTGGTGGGCTGCAGCAGGGGGGAATCTTCAAAAGGAAGGGCCATTGGGGTCTCCTGATGATTTACGGAGCGCCAGCTAAGCGATAGCGCGGGTGAAAACGTCGGGGAGTTGGTCGAGGACGTGGTCAACGATGCCGTACTCAACGGCAGTTTCGGCGTCCATCCAGTAGTCGCGATCGGAATCGCGGGATATTTTGTCGAAAGGCTGGTCGCAGTTTTCGGACAGGATGGTGTTCAGGCGTTCGCGGAGGCGCAGGATTTCCTGAGCGGTGATTTCGATGTCGGATGCGGAGCCCTGGATACCGCCCATGACCTGGTGGATCAGCACGGTGGAGTTGCGGGTGCAGTAGCGCTTGCCCTTCGTGCCGCCGGACAGCAGCACGGCTCCCATACTGGCGGCCTTGCCCAGGCAGACGGTGGCCACGTCGGGCTTGATAAGCTGCATGGTGTCGTAGATTGCCATGCCGTCCAGCACGGAACCGCCGGGGGAGTTTATGTAAAGGTAAATGTCCTCTTCGGGGTTTTCCCAAGCCAGGTAGAGCAATTGGGACACGACGGCGTTGGAAACGTCGTCATCCACCGGAGTGCCCAGGTAGATGATCCGGGCCTGGAGCAGCAGGGAGTAGGGGTTGAAGGCGCGTTCGCCCTCGGTGGTGGGGCGGATGATCCCTGGCAGGACGTTGGTGGGGAGTTGCAACATTTGGAGGGGCTCCTGAGATTGTGCGGCAAAATGCTAGGCCGAGGCGGTGTTTTCGTCGTCGGCTTCGGCCGTGGGTTCGGCCTCGGTTTCCGCCGAGGTCTCGTCGTTGGACTCGGCGGTTGAAGGTTGCTCCTCCGCGTCGGCCTCCGCTTCATCGTCCGCTGCGTCGAGTTTGCCCTGGGTGATGTCGGTGAGGCGTTCCAGCACCAGGCGGCTGTGAAGGGAAGAGCGGATGTTGTCGCGGGTAGATTCGGAACCGAGGAATTCGCGCAGGTTGTCGAGGCTTTCCGGTTCAGCTTCTTCGGTGGTGGACATTTCCAGGAGGCGGTCAGCCTCGCCTTGGATGTCCTCGTCGGTGACCTCGATATCCTCAACCTCGGCGAGTTTGCGCAGTACCAGCCCGCCCACCAGGCGACGCTCGGCGCTGGGACGCATTTCTTCCAGGAACTCCTCCGTGGATTTGCCCATGAAGCGCAGGTAGGTAGGCAGGTCGAGGCCCTGCTGGCGGAGCATGCGCTCGCGGTCGGCCTGCATCGCCTCCAGTTCGCGCTCGTAGAGGATGGGGGAGGCATTGACGACGGCCGCTTCACAGAGGGCTTCGAGGCTCTTCTGCTCCAGTTCGTTGCGGGCGGCGGCTTCGGCCTGGCTGGTGAGCGACTCGCGGACGCTCTCGCGCAAGGCATCGACATCATCAAATCCCTCACCCACGGATTTGGCGAACTCGTCGTCCAGGTCGGGCAGGTTCTTTTCCTTGACGGAAAGGACGGACACCTTGAACTGAACGTCTTTGCCGGCGTATTGCTCACGGGGGTAGTCTTCGGGGATGGTTACGGTGAACTCGCTCTCTTCCTCCTCGGACAGGCCCACGAGATTGGGGGCAAAACCGGGGAAGGGAAGGACGTTGTCCTCGTTGGGGATGAATTCGACGTCCTGATCGTCAACCACGATTTCGCCGTCGATTTCGCCGTTTACATCAAGGTTCAGGCGGTCGCCGTATTGAGCGGGGCGTTCGACGGGTTCCCAGACAGCCTGCTCTTCCTGAAGGCGGGAGATTACGTCGTCAACCTGCTCTTCGCCGACTTCCACGGGTTCGGACTCGACCCGCAGAGAACGATAGTCGCCGAGGTCGATGGTCGGTTCAAGGGGGATGGTAGCGGTGAATGAGACGGGTTCCAACTCGGTGACCTCGATGCTGGGTTCGCCGAAAGCGGAGACTTCCTCGTCGGTGAGCACCTTGTCTAGGGTCTCCGGGACCATGAAGTCCAGCGCCTCCTGCAAGAGGGCGGTGCGCCCGACCATGCTTTCGACGATACGGCGAGGTGCCTTGCCGCGGCGGAAGCCAGGGATGTTGATGCGGGAAACGGTGCGGCGGTAGGAACGTTCGAGAAACGGGTTTTCATCCTCGGGTTCGAGTTCCACCGTCAGCGTTAGCTCAATTGGTGATGCGTTGTCCCTGGTGACCTTCACCGCCGATACACTCCTGTGGGAGAAAGATTGGGCAAAAAGCGACGGGCAGCGCGGTGTTCGCCGGCCTACCCGATATGGAACGCAGTATAGCATACCGAGTCGGCAAGGCAAAAGGCGAGCGGCGGCGGGCCGGGCCAACGGGTTTTGGGAAGTTTCAAAAAATCGGCAAATTACGCATTGCGCACAATGGGCGCGAAGAACCCTGGCTTTGTTACATTCCGCATCACGCGCGGGTTGGCATTTTGGGCCAGACCCGTGGCTGTTCAATCGTATTTGCAGAGTCAATTTGAAATGGTTACGGCGCCGGCGACTACGACCTGGGTCAGGCCCCACTCCCGTTGGGCTGGCTTCCTGATGTCGCTGCCTACTCATCATGGATTCGCCCCGGCGGAGCGCGACGACGGCGAAGTGATCCACCGTCCCGTTCTCCTTGAGGAAACGCTGCAATTCCTGGCGGTATCAGCGGCCGGAGTGTACGTGGACGGAACCCTGGGCGAGGGCGGCCACTCGCAGCGGATACTGGAAGCGTCGGGGCCGGATGGCGTGGTGCTGGGAATAGACCGGGACCCGCGCTCCCTGGCGGTGGCGCGGAGACGGCTGGACGCATTCGGGACCCGGGCCAGGCTGGTACACGGCAACTACGCGGATATGCAGCGGATCGCCGAGTCTAACGGCATCAGCGCCGTTGACGGGATTCTCCTGGACCTGGGATTTTCGTCGCGCCAGGTGAGCGCAGCCGGGTATGGGCTTTCGTTCCAGACGGACGAACCCCTGGATATGCGGTACGACCGGTCGGGGGAAACGGCGGCCGACCTGGTCAACTCGCTGAGCGAGCGGGAGTTGGCCGACGTAATTTTCCAGTATGGCGAAGAGCGCAGGAGCCGGGCCATCGCGCGGGCGATCGTGAGCAGCCGGCCCGTTTTGACCACCGGGCAGCTGGCCCAGGTGGTGGCGCGGTCCGTCGGCGGACGACGCGGCGGCCGGCACCCGGCGACGCGGACATTCCAGGCGTTGCGCATCGCCGTGAACCGGGAGTTGACGCACGTGGCAGCCGGGCTGGCGGCGGCGGGAGAATTATTGAAACCGGGCGGGCGCGTGGCGGTCATCAGCTACCACAGCCTGGAAGACCGGTTGGTGAAAGACTGGATGGACCGGGAGACGGCGACGTGCATCTGTCCGCCCGACCTGCCGGTGTGCGTATGTGAACAGCAGCCAAGGTTCCGCTCGGTGCGTCGGCGCACGGTCCGACCATCAGAGCAAGAGCAGACCACCAACCCCCGGAGCCGGAGCGCCCGGTTGAGGGTCGCGGAACGGATATAAGTCAGGAAATTTGGAGAGAGGGAACCTCGATAATGGCAAGGGAACCGATTTACGCCGTCATCGATATCGGGACGAGCAAAATAGTGTCAGTGGTAGCCAGGCTGGGGCCGGAGGGCGAGCTGAAACCCCTGGGCATGGGGATGGCGCCTTCGCTTGGCGTGCAGCAGGGAGTCATTGACGACTTCAGCGAAGTCCAGGAGGGGATTCGCGAGTGCCTTGACGAATGCCTGAGATACATGGGCCGCAATCCCCTGGGCGGAGTTTACGCCGTGGTCAACGGCGAACACCTGACGGGTTTCAATACTGCGGAGGGATTGAGCAACGGCGAGGAGCCGGTGACGGTGACCGACCAGCACCTGCGCTCGTTGATCAGCGGCGCGGCCGGTACGTTGCGGGAATCCGACAGCAAGAGCCAGCAGACGCTGCACATCATTCCCATGCGTTACCGGCTGGACGGCATCGAAGGGGTCCGCAATCCCACGGGGCTGCATACCAACGAATTGCAACTGGAAGCCCACGTGGTGCGGGGGACGTCGATACCCCTGGGCAACACGGTCAGGGCGTTGCAGTCGTGCAAGGTGCAGGTGGATGGATTGGTGGCGCACCCGCTGGCCTCCGCGGAGGGCGTGTTGACGGCGGATGAGCGCGAGATGGGCGTTGCGGTGGTGGACATAGGCGCCGGGACGATGAAGTTGGCGGTGTACCGGGGCGGCACTCCTTACTACTCTTCGGTGGTGGCGATGGGCAGCAACCAGCTGACCCGCGACCTGGCGGTGTCTTTGCGGGTTCCGTACCAGATGGCCGAAGAAATGAAAATCGAGCACGGCCACGCGCTGCCCGACGACCTGCCGCCGACTGACGAAGTCCTGCTGCCGGACACCCAGATGCATCCGAAACGGGTGATGCGGCGGCGGGAGCTTTGCGAACCGCTGTACCTGCGATGCTTGCAGATGCTGAAGCTGGTGCACGCGGAATTGTGCAAGGCCGAACTGACGGATCTGCCGGGGGGGATCGTGCTGACGGGCGGAGGAGCCAGGATGCGCGGGCTTGCCGAAATGACCTCGCGCGGATTCAGGACACAGGTAAGGGTGGGAACGCCGCTGTGGTATGCCGGGTTGCCCGAATCGTTGCGGCAACCGGAGTTCGCCGCGGCTCTGGGCTCCTTGCAATGGGCGGTGAAGCATCGCCATCTGTCCTCGCGCGGCGGGTCAACCAGCGGAGAAGGCGAAAAGGGCCGGTCGCGCCGTTCCCTGTTCCGCCGGCCGTTCGCAAAGGCGGGCGCAAGAGAGACGGCTAACCAGGAGACCGTTAGCCAGGAATAGCTAACCGGGAATAAAGAATCCAACCAGGGCGTCAAAGGCGCGCCAACATCAGGAGGAACCACGATATGATTTTCCCCGACAATTCCGCATCATGGGAACCGGCTGGCGGTTTTGAGGAGAGCGACGGCATGTTTCCGGAAATCGGCCGCGGCGTTCCGCTCATCAAGGTGGTGGGTGTTGGCGGCGGGGGATCAAACGCGGTGAGCCGCATGTTCAAGGACAAGCTGCCGGTGGTGGAGTACTACGCCCTGAACACCGACGCCCAACACCTGGCCCGGTGCGACGTGCACTATCGCATAGCCTTGGGTCGCAATCTGACCCGCGGGCTGGGCGCCGGCGCGCAACCGGAACTGGGCCGGCAGGCCGCCGAGGAGTCGCGCTCCGAAATCCAGCAGGCCATGCAGGGCGCCGACATGGTTTTCGTGGCGGTGGGCATGGGCGGTGGAACCGGCACCGGCGCGGCGCCGATAGTAGCCCAGGTCGCCAAGGAAAGCGGGGCCCTCACCATAGCGGTGGTCAGCCGCCCCTTCGGCTTTGAGGCGCAGACCCGGCGACGGAATGCCGAAGAAGGCCTGGAAAAGCTGCGGGACCAGGTGGACACGATGATCGTGATTCCCAACGACCGGCTGTTGTCCCTGAACGAGGAGCAGTCCGACTCTTACTCTTGGGAAGACGCCCTCAAGCTGGCGGACTCGGTGCTGCACCAGGGGATCAGCGCCATCGCGGAGGTGGTGACGGTTCCCGGTGAGATCAACGTTGACTTCGCCGACGTGAAGACGATTCTAAACGGAGCCGGCCAGGCCTGGCTGTCCATAGGACGGGGCCGGGGCGCGGAGCGGGCCAAGGACGCGGCGCGCCAGTGCACCGACAGCCCGATGCTCGACATGTCCCTGGAAGGGGCGCGTCGGATTCTGTTCGTGCTGACAGGCGGCAACAACCTGTCGCTGCAGGAGGTGCAGGACGCGGCGGCGGTAGTTGAAGAACTTGCAGACCCCAACGCCAACATCATCTTCGGAACCAACAAGGATGCCCGTCTGGAAGACGAGGTGAAGATGACGATGGTGGCGGCGGATTTCCCGGTCGCGGGGCCGGATACGGAGGACGACATCGCGAAGTTGCTGGGCGATATGGAAGTTCCCGAACGGAGCGATTACGAATTGCCGACGTTCCTGCAGCACCGGCAGAATCGGAGAGGTTTCTTCCGGTAAGCCCGGAAATATCGCCTACCACAAGCCCCGGCTCCAGCGCGGAGCCGGGGCTTTTTGTTGAAATCGCAGCGATCAGGATTTGCCGGAATTGGGGTCTCCAGGATTGGACTGACTACGGCGCGGGGACGGAACGGCGAAAATTGGGGAAAACTGCGCCCGGAAGTAAATTGACAGGCTCGTGAGGGACTGGTCTATAATCCGGCATACAAGAAATTGTGGTCATCGCGTGCGAAAGCACAATATATGCGGTTTTCAAAAATTGTTTGAGAATTTGACCAAAAGGCAACCAATTCTATGAAATGTCCATATTGCGAAGAGAACCAGAGCAAGGTGACCGACTCCCGGGATACGGAGAACGGCATCCGGCGACGGCGCGAATGCCTGTCCTGCGGACGCCGGTTCACGACTCACGAACTGGTCAGGCTGCCGGCGCTGCTCGTGGAGAAAAGGGACGGCCGGCGTCAGGAATTCGACCGGCAGAAATTGCTCACCGGAGTGAACATGGCCTGCACCCGGAGGCCCATACCGGGGCGGGACGTGGACCGATTGATCGACGACATAGAAACGGAATTGCAGCGGCTGGGAAGCGGCATGGTGCAGTCCAGGGACTTGGGCTTGATGGTGCTGGAGCGGCTTCGTCCCCTGGATGAAGTGGCCTACATGCGCTACGCATCGGTCTATTACGACTTTCAGAACGCCGCCGACTTTGAAGAACGTGCCCGCACCCTGCGGGAGGGCCAACCGGAACCGTTGCTGAGCGTGGCCGCGATCTCATCGCGGCGCACCCGGCAGAGGCGCGCCACACGCCAAAGCGGTTCAGCCAACCGGCCCAAAGCGTAACCCGAACCACGGCATCTGCCACCGTTGCCGTGGAGGGATTTTTCCAATGCTTACTGCTCGCCAACCACTACATTTGATGGAGGTGTTTAACACCATCATGAGCAGCAGCGTTCAGTACTCCGCCTTTACGAGGCTATTGACCCACAACAACCGGGTTCACGACATGGAGGAGATGCTGCGGAAGATGTGGGTCCCGTCGGACTGGGAGACCGGCGACGTGGACGATGGCGAATCGTGGATACCGAACCCCTTCGCAGAACTGCAAGACGATATGGACCGTGAGTCCCGCGCTTGCCTGGTGAGTTGCTGGGCAGCCTTGCCGGTTCAGCGAGAGGAGGACGACCTTTTTGCGTAAAAGGGATGACACGACAACGCGGCGCGCAGAGCCGACTGGCTTTCGGCTCGCGCGCCTTCAGGAGCCAGTGGCTTCGGAGCTTGAACTGATGCAACAGATTGTTCAGTACAATGTTGAAATCAACTGCGGCCCGTGCCCGGAAGGGTATGCGTCGCGGATCGCGAGGCAACTGCGAACGGCTTTCCCGGTGACCAGTTGCAAGAGCACCAGCACCGGTTTGGCGATGCGGATGATTTCGGGGCACCGATTCGCTGATGGAGCGTTAAAAGACTTCGCGGACCTGGTGGGAGACACGCTGACCGGATTCGGCATCGTGATGACCACCGGTGTGGTGCGCCTGGTCACGCGCCAGGGGTCTTATCACGCCGGCGTTTTCCAAAAGGCGCAAGACCTTGCCGCTACCCTCACGGGCATTGACTGGAGGCCGGCGCGCGAAATCCCGGTGCTCTATTTTTACAAGGGGTTGAAGTTCGACCTGGAACTGTCAGCGAGGCTGAAAGCCCTGAACCATAGGGAAAAAGCCGGCGCATATTAGCCGGCATACCAGCAGGGAGGAAATCGTGGAGGCCAGGGCAACCAGCATGACGGAGAATGTTGATCGTGATACTACGGTATCGATAAGGCGGCGCATTCGGGATGCAATGACGGCGGCCGGCATCGCCGAGTCCTATAACGAACGGACCGGCGAGCTGACCGACAACGCCAGGGTGGTGCTGCAACGGCGCTATCTTTCCAAGGACCGGGAAGGGAAGGTGCTTGAGGACCCGGACGGCATGTTCCGTCGCGTGGCCCGCAACCTCTCCCAATCGGACTTGGAGTACGGCGTCACCGAAGCACAACGGCAGGCCACCGAGGACGCCTTTTACCAGGTGATGCGTCGCCTGGAGTTTCTGCCCAACTCGCCGACGCTGATGAACGCGGGGCGGGAGTTGCAGCAGCTATCGGCCTGCTTCGTGCTGCCCGTCGAGGACTCCCTGGACTCGATCTTCACCAAGGTGAAGCAGACGGCGCTGATTCACAAGAGCGGCGGCGGCACCGGGTTCGCGTTCTCCAGGCTGCGGCCGGAGGGGGACGTGGTCGGCTCCACGGGAGGCGTGGCGTCCGGGCCGGTTAGCTTCATCAACGCCTTTGACGCCGCCACGGACGTGGTGAAGCAGGGCGGGACGCGCCGGGGCGCGAACATGGGCATCCTGCACGTGACGCACCCGGACATCCTGTCGTTCATAACGTCCAAGGAGGATGGGCAACACCTGAGCAACTTCAACATCTCGGTGGCGGTCACAGAGGATTTCATGCGCCGGGTGGAACATGACCAGACGTATGACCTGGTGAACCCGCGCACCGGCCGCATCACCGGCCAGCTGAACGCCCGGGAAGTGTTCGAGCGGATGACGGAACTGGCCTGGCGGACGGGAGACCCCGGAATAGTGTTCCTGGACCGGATCAACCGGGACAACCCGAATCCGCAACTGGGGGATATCGAGAGCACGAACCCCTGCGGCGAGCAGCCGTTGCTGCCCTATGAGTCCTGCAACCTGGGTTCGCTGAACGTGGCGCGGATGGTGCAGTACGACGGGGACGACGTGGCCATCGATTGGGAGCGTATGTCGGAGGTGATCGGGACGGCGGTCCACATGCTGGACAGCGTCATCGACATGAACGACTACCCCATTGATGAGATTGCCGACATGAGCCGCCGGACGCGGCGCATCGGCCTGGGCGTGATGGGCTGGTCGGACCTGTTGATCCAGATGGGAGTTCGTTACGACAGCGACGAGGCCCTGGAGCTGGCGGAACAGGTGATGGAGTTCATCCAGCGGGAAACCTACCGGGCATCCGAAGCGCTGGCGGAGGCGCGCGGCCCATTCCCGGAATGGGAGCGGAGCGCGTACAACCGGGGAGAGAACCCGCAGCGGATGCGAAATTCGGCTCCGGTTACCATTGCGCCGACGGGAACCATCAGCATCATCGCCGGCGCATCCAGCGGAATTGAGCCGCTGTTCGCGCTGTCCTACGTGCGGAACGTGATGGACAACACCCGGCTGGTGGAGGGCAACAACTACTTTGAGGCAGTCGCCCGAAACGAAGGGTTCTACTCGGAAGAGCTGATGGAGCAACTGGCCGCCGTGGGTTCGCTGGAAGACCTGGACGTGCCGGGTTGGGTGAAGGAAGTCTTCCGGGTGTCGCACGACATCGATCCCCGCTGGCACGTCAAGATGCAGGGCGCGTTCCAGAAGTACACCGACAACGCGGTATCCAAGACGATCAACTTCCCCCACGACGCGACGGTGGACGATGTCGCCGAAGCGTACCAGTCGGCGTATGCCCTGGGCTGCAAAGGGATCACGGTGTACCGGGACGGCAGCAAGGCCGAGCAGGTGCTGAGCACGGGCGCAAGTGAAGAAGCGTCCGAAGCCGGCACGCAGCCGGCCGTGGTGGAGATTGAAGTGCCCGGGCCGCGGGTGCCCAGGGAGCGACCCCGGCAGACTCGCGGCATCACCGAGCGGGTGCGCACGGGACACGGGAACATGTACGTAACCGTGAACCTGGACGACGTGGGCAATCCCTTTGAGGTGTTCGGGACGATGGGCAAGGCCGGCGGCTGCGACGCGGCGCTGCTGGAAGCGGTGTCTCGGCTGGTGTCGCTGGCGCTGCGGGCCGGCATCGACACCGGCGAGGTTACCCGGCAACTGCGGGGCATTACGTGCTGCCCGGCGTGGGACGACGGAACCCTGGTGCGCTCGGGCCCGGACGCCGTGGCGATTGTGCTGGACAATCTCACAGCGGGCGCGGGCGGCGACGCCAACGCCTCGGACGGCGTGCAGTTGACCCTGCCTACCGGACTCCCCGGATATGGCGGGGACGGAGTGGACGCAAGGACTTTCCTGCCGGCCGGGGACATCGTGGCGCCAGCCGAAAACGCGCCGCCTGATACCGGGCATGGCAGTGGGAACGGCAACGGGAATGGATACGCCATCCCGATGGTCAACGGTTTGACCTACGGGCAGAGGTGCCCGGAGTGCAACGGGAGCGTGGTGAACCAGGAAGGCTGTTCAACCTGCTATTCGTGCGGCTGGAACAAGTGCGAGTGAGCAGAGTGCTATAATCCGACAACACCGAGTTGCGACCTGCTTTTCGACCACGCGAGGCACATCATGCCAGAACCAAACGGCGCCACAATTACCCGTCCGGCCATCGCCATCACCATGGGCGACCCCTGCGGCATCGGGCCGGAGGTGGTGGTCAAGGCGTTGGCGGACCCGCGAGTTTACGCAGCGTGCCGGCCGGTGGTGATCGGCAACGTGTATGCCATGGAGCAGGCGGCCGAACTGACGGGCCTGTCCATGGGCATCAATCACACCGACGACCCGACCACCTCGGGCGAAGACCCCACCAGGATTGACGTGGTGGACATCGGCAACCTGAACTCCGAAGACATCACGGTGGGCGAGATCAGTGTGCCGTGCGGCAAGGCCGCGATGGAGTGGGTCAGCAAGGCCGGTCAGCTGGCCATGGCCGGCGTGGTTGACGGGCTGGCGACGGCGCCGCTGAACAAGGAAGCGGCGGCGATGGCCGGCTACGAAGCCATCGGGCACATGGAGTTGCTGCAAGAGCTTTCGGGCGCCAAAACCGTGGCCACCATGCTGATGGCCAAGAACCTGCGCGTGGTCCACCTCACCACGCACCGTTCGCTGAAAGTAGCCTGCGATTACGTGAAGCAGGACCGCATCCTGGACTACCTGCGCCTCACGGACGACAACTTCCGGCGGTGGGGGTTCGCCAACCCGCGCATCGGTGTCGCAGCGCTCAACCCGCACGGCAGCGACGGCGGGCTGCTGGGCAACGAGGAAGCGGAGGAGATTGCGCCGGCAGTGCAGCAGGCTCAGTCCGAAGGCATCAACGCCATCGGCCCGGTGCCGGCGGACATCATCTTCCACCAGGCGATCCAGGACCGGTACGACGTTACGCTGTGCATGTACCACGACCAGGGGCACATCCCGGTCAAGGTGTACGGGTTTGAGGAGAGCATCACCGCCAACCTGGGGCTGCCTTTCATCCGCACGTCGGTGGACCACGGCACGGCGTTCGACATCGCCGGCAAGAACCTGGCCGACCACACGTCGATGGTGGAGTCAATTCGGATGGCGGTGGCGTTCGCCCGGGGCGACGGGCTGGCGGACGGCTGGGGCGAGGAATAGCGCGATGAACATCGGCTTTATTGGCGGCGGAACCATGGCCGAGGCCATCCTCGGCGGGATGCTGGACGGCGGGGTCGCCGCTGCCGGGGACGTGATGATCGGCGAGCCGGTGCCGGCCCGGCGCGACTACCTGTCCGAGCGGTACGGCGTAGGCGTTTCGGACGCCAACGCGCCGGTAGCTGACGGCTCGGATCTGGTGGTGATGGCGGTGAAGCCGCAGGACCTGCCCAAGGTGTATTCCGACATCGGCGGCGGATTCAGCGACGGCCAGTCGATTATGTCCATCGTTGCCGGCGCCAAGATGAAGTCCCTGTCCGACGGGATGCGGCACGACGGCATCATCCGCGTCATGCCCAACACGCCGGCGCAGATTGGCGAAGGCATGACGATGTGGACGTGCACCACATCGGTGAGCGCGGCGCACCGGGAAACGACGTCAGCGATCCTCTCCACCATCGGCGACGAGATCTACGTTGACGACGAGAAGTACCTGGACATGGCAACGGCGTTGAGCGCCAGCGGCCCGGCCTACGTGTTCCTGATCATAGAAGCGCTGATCGACGCCGGGGTGTATGTCGGACTGCCACGCGATGTTTCACGACGAATGGTGCTCCAGACGGTCAAGGGCAGCGTAGCGCTGGTGTCCGAGACGGGCCGGCATCCGGCGGAACTCAAGGACATGGTAACGTCGCCAGGCGGGACGACGGCCGAGGGTTTGCAGGCGCTGGAGCGCGCCGGAGTACCCGCAGCCATGGTGGACGCCGTGAACGCCGCCTACCTGAAATCCATCAGGCTGGGGCAGGACTAGACCCGTCATGCTGCAACTGATCAGCCTCCTCATCACGCTGTGCTACCTGCTGCTCCTGGCCCGGATCATCCTCGGGTTCGTGGTGCAGTACATGTCCATGCAGGGCAGCGGCGCTCCGGAAACCCTGGTCAAGGTGTACGAGGTGGTGTTCAGCCTCACCGAGCCGGTGCTGGGCCCGATTCGCCGGAAGTTGCCGCAGACCGGGATGATCGACTTCAGCCCGCTGGTGGTAATGGTCATCCTGGTGGTGATCCAATACGCGGTCAGAGCGCTGTTATAACCTGACGGCAACGGGCGCCCAGGGATGCCACGGCCTCGCGGAAAATTCTGGACCGCCGGCGGTCTGCGTCCAAAGGACCTGTCTTTCCTGCGGACAGTTTACGCTGATGGTATGCCGGCGCGTTCGGATCCGCCCCGCCTGGTAGTGCTGTGCGGGCTGCCCGGAACCGGCAAATCCCATTTCGCACGAGAGCTTGCATCGCGGGCGCCGTTCGTCTGGCTGAACAGCGACCGGACGCGCAAGCTGCTGGTGGCGCGCCCGCAGTACAGCCGCCGGGAGCATCGACGGGTCTTTGCGGCCATGCACGTGCTGACGCGAGGGTACCTGCGGGACGGCTATTCCGTAGTGTTCGACGCCACCAACCTGAACGAAAACGTGCGGTTGCCCCTGTACGCGGTGGCCGAGGAACTCGGCGTGGAACCGCTGATCATCCGCTTTACGGCCCACCCGGACCTGGTCCGCAAGCGCATGGCCGAACGGGAGAACGGAGTCGGCGATGCCGGCCAGAGCGACGCCGGCTGGGAGGTCTATTCGCGGATGGCGGTGGCGGATGCGCCGGTGCCGCGCCCCCACCTCCTGGTGCGCGGGCCGGAGGACGTGGCGGAGGCGCTGGCGGAGACGATGCGGCGGGTGCGGCCGGGGCAAACCCTGCGATGATCAGGCGTTACGCGGCAACGGTTTCCAGGGCCGCGGCCGGCAGGTCGCGCAGGTCGGGGCCGTCCAGCTTGCGGCCCTGCACGCCCATGAGGCGCAGCGGTCGCCCACGCTTGGTGATGCGGATGCGGTCGAGGACGTCCTGCCACGGGGCCAGGTAGTCGCAGGTGCCGTCGCCGTTGGGGTCGTCGCCACCCTCCAGGCTCTCGCCGGCCGGCAGTTGGACGGCTATGACGGAGGCGGGTTCGGCGGCCGGCGCCAGCAGCATCACCGGCAGATCGGACTCGGTGAGGCCGATTTGCTCCAGCAGGCCGCGCACGGTGGACGAGACACCGTGCATGCCGAAGACCACCAGGTGGGCGAAGCTGGCGTCGCGCTGCTCAAACTCGGTGCGGAAGCGGCGGAAGATTTCGTGAGAACCGGCGGCCTGGGGCTTGACCAGGAACAGGGCCATGGCCGGAAACTCGCCGTCCACGATGGAATTGGCCCGCAAGTCATCGCGCCAGCGCAGCAGCTTGTCGTGGTCGTGCTCGTCGTAGTGGTGCGACATGATCAATCAACCTCCCTGGTGCGCTTCCAGCAGTTTTTGCAGGTCCAGCTTTTTCATGGGCAGCATCACCTCCAAGACCCGGTTGGCGTTGGGGCCGTTCATCAGCATGCCGGGGAGATCTTTGGGTATGATCTGCCAGGTGACGCCAAAGCGGTCCTTGAGCCAACCGCACTGGATCTCGGTCCCGCCGGCGGTGAGATTGTCCCACAGATGGTCGATCTCGTCCTGGGAATCGCACGAAACCATGAAGGAGATGGCTTCGGTGAACTCGATGGCGGGGATGCCGTCAAAGGCGACGAATTGCACGCCGTCCAGCTCAAAAACCACCGTGGAACTGCCCTCGGCCAGGCCTTCGCCGAAAGTGTCGCTGGACAATATCCTGGAGTTGTTGAAGACCGACACGTAGAACGCGGCGGCCTCGCGAGCGACGCCGTCCAGCCAGAGGAAAGGGGTGATCTTTTGCACTGCGGCCATGGGGCAACCTCCGCTATCCGCCGGCGTCGAACTGCACCAGGATGCCGTCGGGGTCGTACACGAAGATGCTGGAGACCCCGCCGTCGGCGTTGGTGAAACCGTCCATGGGGCCGGCCAGTTCCACCCCGGCGGCGATGAGTTCGTCGGCCAGGGCCTTTACGTCGGGCACGCTGAAGGAGATATGGCTGATGCCCACCTGGTCCAGCTTGATGGCCGCGCCGTCGGCGTCGTCCCCGGGATGGCTGGTCATTACCAGCGTGGGTATCGCGCCGTCGCCGTAGGACAGGATGGCCTGCCGGCGGGTGGCGCGGTCGTGGGCGTACACGTGGGGCAGTCCGCCGGTGGACGTGTCCTGCACCCGGTCAACGGTGACCGTCATGCCCAGGATGTCTCGGTAGAATTTCAGGGATTCGTCCAGGTCGCGGACGCAGACGGCGATGTGAGAAACGCCGGAAGAGTTCATTGCCATGGTGTTCCCTCCGTTGGTACATCGTGGCGCGGATACTGACAGCTGCGCCCATGCTACTGCCGGCCTGGGGCGGTGTCAAAATTGCCTACTCTGCGCCGACCATCTTGCGATCAAAATCCGCCTCCCCCCACTTTGCGGCGCGCCGCCAGACCAGGGCCAACGCCCCGAAGCCCAGGAACATGGCCGTAACGTCGGTGACGGGAAAGGACCACCAGACTCCCCATACGCCCAAAACCTCCGACAGGACGAACACCCACAGCAGCAACAGGATAACGCGCTGGGTGACGGTGAGCGCCACCGACGGCCACGCCTTGCCCAGAGCCTGAAATGCGACGGAGCTGACGAACTCCACGCCCACGATGGGCAGCGCCAGCAGCGCTACGCGCAGGGCGTCGGCGGCCTCGGACGGCAGCGCGTTGGCCTCGGCGAACAGGCGGATGATGTGTCCGCACAGCGGCAACAGGATGGCGATCACCAACGCGCCGCCAACCGTCGCGCCCAGGCAGCTTTGCCAGATCGCCTGGCGGATGCGGGGATAGTTGCGCGCGCCGTAGTTGTAGGCCGCCAGCGGCAGGAACGCCAGCGCCACGCCGATGAACGGCGCCAGCGCGAACTCCAGCACCGAATTGATGACCCCGAACAGGGCGATGTAGGCGTCCCCGTCGGCGTACCGGGCCAGGATGTTGTTGATGACCACCACTACGATGGAACGGGCCGCCTCGATGATGAATATGGGCAATCCCAGGGCGACGATTTCCCGGGCCAGGCCCAGGCGTGGTCGCAACGCGTCCAACGTGATGCTGAGCGCGCTGCGGCCCGAGAGGTAAAACCACGCGATGTAGAGGACGGCCAGCCCCTGGGCCAGCACGGTGGCCGCGGCCGCCCCGGTGATTCCCCAGCCGAACACCAGGATGAACAGGGCGTCCAGAATCACGTTGGCGATGGCCCCGCCGGCCAGAACGATGGTTGCGGAGCCCGGCCGGCCCTCGGCCATGAACAGGTTATTGGCCCCAATCGCCAGCATGGTGAGGAACCCGCCCGGCAGGATGATTGCCAGGTACTCGCGGGCGTAGGGCGCGGTGTCGGGCGACGCGCCCAGCAACGAGGTAAGTCCGTCCAGGTACAGCAAACCGGCTATCGTGATCGCCAGGTATATCGGGGCCAGAATCGCCAGCGACGAGCCGATGACGCGGGATGCCTGCCGGGTGTCCCGGGCGCCCAGCGCGCGAGACACGACCGACATGCCGCCGAGGCCGGGCAGGAGACCGATGGCGACGGCGGCAATCTGCGCCGGGAAAGCGGCGGACAGTCCGCTGAGCGCGTCCACCCCGATGACGTTGCCGACAAAGGCGCGGTCAACGATGCTGTACAGGGCCATCACGACGATAGCCAGCATCGGCGGCAACGACATTTGCAGCAGCAGGAACCACATGGGCGCGGTGCCCATGGTCTCAGCGCGCAGGGTGCGGGGTCTCGGTTCGGACATGGAACTCCGGGAGCGGGCAGGAATTCATTCCCTCGAAAGGCTATGTAACATTATGCGCCATGTGCGGGGCTTCACGCCCAGCGCCACGTCATCATCAACGTACTCGGAAGCCGTGGCGTCAATCCGGAATGATGACACTTCCCTCTTGCCCCTAACCTCCATCCATCCATACCATTAACCTAACCATCCAATCGCCTAACTCCCGCTCATGGTGAGCCTGTCGAAACACCGCCCCCAAACCCTCTCAAATGCCCGCCAAAACCACCATTATCGCCCCCAAAACGCCCCCATTCCACCTCCATCACCTACTCAACGCCCTACTCAAATGACCGGAAATGAGAGGAAATGAGCGGCATTTCGCCAAAATCGCCACATCCACACCATCAACCCCGAGGTAATCCATGACCCTTGCCCAAATCCGCCGCCGCGTCAACGCCCTCAAGCGCAAATTCGTCCTCGAACTCGCCATACTCAGGCTCCGCCGCATCGCTGAAGCCGTCGCCGACGACTGGGATCCCTCCAACCCCCCCGAGCCCCACGACGTCATCCAGCGCGTCGCCAAAGCCGGCTTCCGCCTGTCCACCTTCATGCGACTCCAACACTACCTCAAAGACACCCGAAGCCAGGGCGACGTCCCCGAGCCGCGCCGGATCGTCACCAGCCTCTTGCCCTGGGCCAGCAAGGACTGCTACCGCGGATTCTTCAACTGCGACCTCCCCGCCCTGGCGCGTTGACGGCGGGGCCGGCGTAAGGCAAAATACCCGGCGCGATGAAGTTGCACGAGCATCAAGCGAAAACGATTTTTGCCGAGTACGGTATTCCGATTCCCAACGGGAAGGTGGCGAGTACGCCGGCGGAAGCGGCGGAAGCCATCTCATCATTCGGCGGCAGGGGAGTTGTCAAGGCGCAGGTCCACGCCGGCGGGCGGGGCTTGGCCGGCGGCGTCAAAGTAGTCGGTTCGGCCGAGGAAGGGCGGGATTTTGCCGATGGGTTGTTGGGTTCGCGCCTGGTGACGCACCAGACCGACGCCAGCGGCGTTCCCGTTGACAGCGTGCTGGTGGAAGAACTGGCCGACATCGCCACCGAGTTGTACGTGGCGTTGACCATGGACCGCAACCACCGGGGGCCGGTGCTCATCGCCAGCGCGGCCGGCGGCATGTCCATTGAAGAGGTGGCCGCCACCAACCCGGACGCCATCATCACGGAGGCCGTGGAGCCGACGCTTGGCCTGATGCCGTTCCAGTGCCGTCGGGTGGCGGCGCGGCTGGGAATGTCGGGAGCGACGGGCCGGCAGGGAGCCGACATACTGAGCCGGCTGTATCGGATCTTCACCGAGAATGACTGCTCGCTGGTGGAAGTGAACCCCCTGATCGTTACCGGGGACGGCGGCGTGGTGGCCCTGGACGCCAAGATGGACGTTGAGGACGACGCGCTGTTCCGGCATTCCGACCTGCGCGAGTTGAGGGACCGCAGCCAGGAAGACCAACTGGAAGCGCGGGCCGCGGACGACGACATCGCCTACGTCAGCCTGGACGGCAGCGTGGGCTGCCTGGTGAACGGCGCCGGTCTGGCCATGGCGACGCTGGATGTGGCCAACGCGGCGGGAGCGGCGCCGGCCAACTTCCTGGACGTGGGTGGTGGCGCGACCGAAGAGAAGGTAGCCACCGCAGTGGGCATCATCCTGTCGGATCCCAAGGTCAGCCAGGTGCTGGTGAACATCTTCGGTGGGATCCTCCGCTGCGACGTGGCGGCGCGAGGCATAGTGATGGCCTACGAGGAGCGCCGGGCAACGCAACCCATGGTGGTGCGGATGCTGGGCACCAACCTTGAGGAAGGCAAGGAAATCCTGGCTCACTCGGGCCTCGACGTAACCTTCACCGATACTTTGACGGAAGCGGCGGCGGCCCTCTCGGCGCGCGCTGGCGCGCAGGGCTGAGCGGCAAATGGGCATCTTACTCGACCAGCAATCGCGCATCCTGGTGCAGGGCATCACGGGTCGCGAAGGCAGTTTCCACGCCCGGGCGTGCAAGGCTTACGGCACGCAGGTGGTGGCGGGAGTAACCCCGGGCCGGGGCGGGCAGCTGTTTGACGACGCGGTGCCGGTGTTCGACTCCGTGGGCGAGGCGGTGGACGCGACTCAGGCCAACGTGGCGCTGATCTTCGTGCCGCCTCCCTTTGCCGCCGACGCCATCGCCGAGTCGGTGGACGCGGGAGTTCCGCTCATCGCGTGCATCACCGAGGGCATACCCGTGCAGGACATGGTGGGCGTGTATCGCTACGTGCAGGCCAACGGCGTGCGACTGATCGGCCCCAACTGCCCGGGCATGATCAACCCCGGCGCGCACTGCAAGGTGGGCATCATGCCGGGTAACATCCACATGCCGGGCCGGGTGGGCGTGGTATCGCGCAGCGGAACGTTGACCTACGAGGCGGTGGGGCAGCTGACGGACCTGGGCATCGGCCAGTCGTCGTGCGTGGGCATCGGCGGAGACCCGATCATCGGCAGCAGCTTCGTGGACATCCTGAAGCTCTACAACGACGACCCGGACACCGACATGGTGGTGTTCATCGGCGAGATCGGCGGGACCATGGAGCAGGAAGCGGCCGAGTACATCGGGTCGTCGGAGTTCACCAAGCCGATCTGCTCGCTGATCGTGGGCGCAACCGCGCCGTCGGGGAAACGCATGGGCCACGCCGGCGCGATCATCACCGGCGAAAGCGCCACGGCGGAGTCGAAAACCCGCGCCCTGGAAACCGCCGGCGCTGTCATCATCCCGACCCCGGCGGACATTGGGGTTACGGCGCAGCAGACGCTACGGGGAGCGGGATTGCTCTAGCATCAGCCCCGCTGCCGGTCGGGCCTTCCGGACGGAGGCGGCGCATCTCCCGCAATGACGGTGGTCGTTACCAGGCCGGGATTCGGCGGGATCTGGACTCCATCGGGAATGACGACGCTGAAGTTCACCGGGAAGCTGATGACGCCCCGCTCGGTGCGCGCGTCCTGGTTGACCGACTCCACGGTGGCATCGAACGTCACCCCCGGCAAGGCGGCTACGGTTACGGTGGCGGCGGTACCAGGCGTTACGCGCTCGATGTAGTTGGTCTCTAGGAGGCCCTGCACGGTGACATCCGTCGGGTCAACCAGCTGGATGACGCGGGCATCGACCCTGATGGCGTCGTCGGGTTCGATGGTAACCAGGCGCACCAGGCCGTCAAACGGAGCGCGGATGACCGTGTCCTCCAGGTCCGCCTGCACGTCGGCGTAATCAACGAGGGCGTCGGCGACGTTGGCCTCGGCCAGGGCGACTGCGGCGGGGTCGGGCCCGGCCGCGAGATCGTCGCGGGTTTCGCGGGAGGTGGCAACGGCCTGGGTGTAGGTGGAGACGGCCTGGGCAAGCGCGGCGACGGTGGCAGCATCCGGACCTTCTTCAAGACGGTCCAGCTTGTACCGGGCTGACTCCAGGGCGACCTGGGCGGTATCAACGGCGGTTTCCAGTCGAGCGAGTTCGATCTGATCGACTCCCTCTTCAACTTCGGCCAGGTTGCGGTCTGCGGTGTTGAGACGTTCCTGGGCCACCAGGACGTTGGCTTCCAAACGATTCAGTTCATCCTGATCGGGGCCGTCCAGGGCGTCGTTCAGCTCGCGGTTGAGGGTGGTTAGAGTGACTTCCAATTCGGCTATGCGCGTCTCGATGGCCGCGCGATCAATATCCTTGGGGCCGGCTTCGAGTTCCGCGATGTCTCTTCGCAACGTGTCCACGGATCGTTGGGCGGCATCGACGGCAGCCTGGAGGGAGTTGAGCTGCACCACGTCGAAGTTCCGTCCATCCCGCAGCTGATGGAATTCCTCGTTGACGATTTTCACGTAGAACTCGTCCAGCCGGTCTTGAGCGTCGTCCAGCGTATTCTCGGCCGCGCCCAGATTCTGCCGCGCCTGGGACAACCGGTCGGCATGATTCTTGTCGAAGTCCCGGAGACTGTCCCTAGACTGATCCAGGGCAATTTCGGTCTGGGAAATGCGGCTGCGGAGCTTGCTGACGGATTCGTCGTAGAGCGGGACGAAGTCGGTTACGGCGTCCTGGGCGGCATCAAGGACCGTGCGGGCCTGGGCGCGAGCGGCCAGGGCATTGGCGAACTGCTGGCCGTGGGCATCGGCGAAGTCGGTCACCGCCTCCTCGGCGCGGTCAAGGGCGGCGGTGGCGTCGGCGACGCGCTGGACGGCGGCGCTGAGAGCGACGTCGTGATCCAACTGATAGTCCTCAAGAGCGTCCTCGGCATTTTCCAGAGCTACCTCGGCCTGCGCCAGGGCGTTCTCGGCCTGCGCCAGGGCGTTTTCGGCTCGGGCGCGGACCAACGGGTCCTCGGACCGCAAGCCCAGGACGCTATCCAACTTGTCCTGCGTATCCTCGACCTTGAACTTGGCGAGGGCTTCGGCGTGCCGGAGGTTGGTTACGGTATCCGAGTCCAGGGTGGCCAGCACGTCGCCGGCGGAAACAAGGTCGCCGACGGACACGTTGACGGAGCCGACTTCTCCGGGCAGCTGGAAGGACAGATCGGCCCGGGTCGCGAATATCAGCTCGCTGCGTACGCGAAAGTCGCTGACCGCGCTGTTGATTTCCGCGGCTGCGGGGTTTGGAGCGCCTCCGGATTCGGGCGCGTTCGCGCTATCGGCGCTGGCGCCGCAGCCGATAAACAGCATCGACGACAGAATAGCCAGCGCCAGCGGAGCGGAACCGAGGCGAGAAACCAGGCGTAGTGGCGGCAGAGCAAGTTTGAAGTTCAACATCGTTCCTCGCGAGACAAGGTTGGGGCGCACGTTGTATAGCGGCCCATCACGGAACGGCGTCCATTTCGGCGGGGGCAGGTCGGAGGATCAGCCGGCGAACGCGCGCGAATAAATCTGGAACAGCCTGGTGGAGGAGCACGTAGGTAACGGGCACCGCGACGAGGGTTAGGAAGGTTGAGCTGATAAGGCCGCCGATCACGACGGTGGCCAGTTCCGACCCAACCAGCCCGCTGGCGTTGCTGAAGGCCAGGGGAAACAGGGCCAGGATGGTGGTAAACGCAGTCATCAAAATCGGCCGAAGGCGAGTGCGGCCGGCGAGCAAGATGGCGTCGGCTACGGCCAATCCCTGCTGACGCATTTGATCGATGAAAATAATCAGCACGATGGCGTTGGTGACAACAATGCCGATGAGGAAGAGGAGTCCCATCATGGAGGGCAGGCTCAATGCTCGTCCGGTGACGGTAAGGGCGATCAGCGCGCCGACCACAGCCAAGGGCATACTCAGCACCACTATGAAGGGATCGCGGAGTGAACCCAGAGTCGCCACCATGACAAGATATACCAACGCCACACCGACGGCCATGGCAATATAGACGCTCTGGAACTGTTCCTCAATATCGCTGGCGAATCCGCCCTGCTGCACCTGTATGCTCGGCGGCAAATTCGCGTCTTCGATGGCACGGTCGATGCGGGCGCTGGTGGCCTGGGGATCGCGGGCTTCGATCTCGCCGGTGATGGTGACGGAACGGTCGCCGTCGTAGTGCGTGACCACGGCCGGGCCGACGGTGGTCTTGACATCGCTGATGGACCCGAGGGGCACGGCGCCAAAGGGGCCGGCAATGGGCAGGTTCTGGAGTTCACCGATTTCGTCAACCTGTTCGTCCTCACCGCGAACCACCACGTCATAAGTATCCCCGGACAGGCTGACGTCGGCGGCATCGTTGCCGTACACCCAGGTGCGAATCTGGCCGGCAACCGCCAGCGAACTCAAGCCGTAGCGTCCCGCCTCGGCGGTGTCCACCTCGAAGGTGAGTTCCTCCTTGTTGTCGCTGACGTTGGTTTTCAGGTTGACCACGCCGTCAAGAGGGGCGATGCGCTCAACGAGGTTGTTGGCGGCGCTCTGGACTTCGCTGTAGTTGCCGCCGGTTACGGCGATTTCGATGCCGGCCTGAGGCGGACCCGCTGAATCCACAAAGACCTGAATGTCCACGTTTTCCTTATCAGGCAGAGCCTGCCGGAGCTCGTCGGCGAATCCGGCGGGCACGTCGTCGGACAGGGCCAGGAAGAACCCGGATATGTCAAACCCGGTTTCCCCGACGTTGGGGCCAAAATCCTGGCTGGTGGAACCCATGGTGCCCTGGTAGGAGGTGATATAGCCGGCGTCCAGGTAGCCGTCGAGAACTCGTTCAATATCACGTATTTCACGGAACATGGCGGATGGGCCGGTGTTTTCGGGCATGGTGACGTCGATACGCATGGACTCGGCTTCGCCCGAGGAGAACAGCGTGATGGGCAGGATGAACAGGAGGGGCAGGCTGGCCCCGACGGCGGCGATGCAACCCAGAACGGTCAAAAGCGGGTGGTTGAGCGCCCACCTGAGGACCGGCGTGTAGATGCGCTGGAGCCAGGTGTCTTCCACCGCCGTCTCTTCTTCGTCGGCCATATCGCCCCGGCGCAGGAGGATGGAACCGAGCACCGGCACGGCGGTCAGCGCGATGAACGTGGAGGCCAGGAGGGAGACGCAAACGGTTTGCGCAAAGGGGAGGAAAAACTCGCCGACGATGCCCGGGATGAACGCCAAAGGCAGAAAGACGGCAACTGTGGTCAACGTGGAAGCGAGAATGGCGGCGGCCACTTCGCGGGTTCCCCGAATGGCGGCGGCCACCCCGGGGTTATCGCCCAGAGGGGCGAACCGGTAAGCCGTGGCATCCGTGCCTCCAGTGGGAATACGCTGAGAGCCGGCCTGAATGTGGCGGTAGATGTTCTCCAGTACGACGATGCTGTCATCCACAATGCGCCCCACCGCGATGGCCAGCCCGGCCAGGCTCATGAAATTGAGCGTCCAGTCGAATACCGCCATGATGAGCACGGTGATCATGATGCTGAGCGGTATGGAGATGGCGATGATCAGCGTGGGACGCAGGGTATGAAGGATGCCGCGGATCGCCGTAGGGCGCAGTTGCAGCAGGAAAATAAAGATTGCGGAAACGGCGATGACGAAACCCAGGCCGCCCTGCCCGACGACGTTGGCAAGCTGCTCCTCAAGCTCCGGTCCATCGTTGTAGAGGATATCGACCTGCACGTCGGGCGGAAGGTCGAGGTTGTTGATGACGGCGATGAGCTCGCGTGTCATCTCGATGGTGTTGCCGTCGGGGAGCCGGAGCACCTGAAGCGAGAGGCTGGGCTGCCCGTTGGTGCGGGAAACGGTTTCCGATTCCGGCGTGTCGATGGTTACGGTGGCGACGTCCGACAGCAGGACCGGCGTGACGGTGGCGTTCCCAGATGCGGGGCTGGCGGGGTTTGAAGCGGGCCTGGTGTATCCCACCGGCAGGTCGCGGATGGAGTCCAGGTTGGCGTAACCCTGGTAGGCGCGCAGGCCGATGGACCGCTCGTCGCGGGTCAACGTGCCGGCGCTGAGGTCGATGGAATTGCCCGAAACCGCGTTGACCACATCCTGGATGGTGAGGTCGTGCTCGTTGGTACGGGCAGGGTCAACGATTACGGAAACCCGTTCGGGAACGCCGCCTTCAACCGTGACGTCGTAAACGCCGTTGACCGCTTCGAGTCGCGGGATAATCTCGTCGTCGGTGAGGCGGCGCAGGGCGGGAATGTCCTGCTGGCCGCTGACGCTGAGGAGCATGACCGGGAAAATGTCCGAGGTCAGTCGCAGGACATAGGGTTCGCCGGCATCGTCGGGCAAGGCAAGACCGCTGACGCGGCTCCTGATTTCCTCCTCCGCGTCTTCCACGTCGGCGCCGGGAATAAAGTTGGCGGTCACCAGGGAGAGATTGCCCGTGGAAATCGAGGTGATTTTCTCCAAGTCGGGCATTCCGATGATGAGATCCTCCACCTTGGAGGACACATCGGCAGCGACGGTTGAGGGGTCGCCCTGCTGGTACGAGGTGACGACATAGACGATGGAAAAACTGATTTCGGGGAACAGCTCCTGGCGAAGCTGGTTGTAGGAAAACACGCCCGCTATCAAGAGCAGGATCATCGCCATGACGGTAACCGACTTGCGGCGCAAGGCTAATTCAGTCAGGAAGGTCAAAATTGCTCCTGCGGATTGATTTGGAAGAGTGCCGCGATGGGGTTTGAAGGCGCCGCAAAGCGTGTAGGTCTAAATGATACCAGATGCGTCTCTGGACCCCATTTGAGGTTGAACGACCGGGTTGACGGTTTCCGTTGACTGAACCGAGTCCCAGCAGATTCGGCCAAGATAAGCGGACGATGTTAAGCGATTATGAAGATCGGAACTCCTTCGCCGGCAAGGTGTTGGGTTTGAAAATCGGCATGGACTGTGTGTACACTGCCGCTCCACAAACCAACCAGGAGATCAAGATGGATTTTGCCCTGTTTTCCCACATACCGTGGCCTGAGGAATTTACGCCCAAGGGCCTGTACACGGATTTGACCGAGCAGGCGACGGCGGGCGAGGAACTCGGATTCAAGGCGATCTGGCTGGCCGAGCACCATTTCACCCGGTACGGGCTGGGGGCGTCTTCGCTCATCATCGCCAGCAACATCGCCGCCAGGACGGAGCGCATCCGCCTGGGGACGGCGGTGCTGATCCCGCCGCTGCATCATCCGGTGCGTTTAGCGGAGGACACGGCAACGCTGGACGTGCTGAGCGACGGCAGGCTGGACGTGGGATTCGGCCGGGGCGCAGCGTCGTCGGAGTACGCCAACTTCGGTATCGACCACGCGGAGAGCCAGGCGCGCTACCGGGAAACCATCGAGATGGTGGAGGCGCTGTGGACGAACCGCGACTACACCTTTGAGGGTGAATATCACACGGTGAAGCACATCAACCTGGTGCCGACGCCACTGCAGGACCCGCACCCGCCGGTTTACGTGGCGGCGACGCGGAGCGTGGAGTCGCTGGACTTCGTGGCCTCAACGGGCCGCCGGCTGATTGTGGGCGTGGTGCTGAACACGGACGACGCGGTGGACTTGATGCAGCGGTTCTTGGAGCAGTCGAAACAGGCCGGGCATGAGGTCGGCGCTGCCGACGTGCCCTTTTTCCGCTACTTCTACGTGGCGGAAACGGAGGAGCAGGCGCACCGTGAGGCGCGGGAGGCGTTGAACTGGACGCTGGACCTGAACACCTGGCGGCGCGAGTTCTCGGTGGGCAGCGAGGTGTACCAGCCGATGGCGGAATACCTGAGCCGGCGCACCGAGTTACCGCCCAGCTACGAGTACCTGGCGGAGAACCGGGCGTTCATCGGCTCGCCGGACCAGTGCGCCGCCAAGATCCAGGCGTTGCACGACGCGGGGGTGCGCTACTTCGGCTGCAACTTCGCCTTCGGCGGGCTGGACCAAGGCAAGCAGTTGAAGTCGATGGAACTGTTCGCCAAAGAGGTGATGCCGCGCTTCGCGTGAACCGCGGACGATCGACAGGTGATGTTCAGTCGTTGCCGTTGCCGCTGGCCGACGGCGAGGGTTCGGGCTGCTGGGCCGGCGCAGACGGCTGCGTGGGCCGGCGGGCGGTGAGGGCGCGGTAGAGGGATATGACAACGCCGGTTCCCACCGCGCAGCCCATGGCCAGGTAGGCCCAACGCAAGCCGGCGACGAAGGCCGTCGCCACGCCGGGGTTGACGGCTTCCAGCTTGGGCTCTACGCCGTAGGTGGCCATGGTGGAAACGACGATGGTGGTGGACACCGCCACGCTGACCACGTTGGCGGAATTGCGGATGAGTTGGGTCAGGGCCGACACCACCCCGTAGCGGCTGCGGTCCACCACGCTGATGATGCTGCTGCTGTTGGGAGAGTTGAACACGGCGTTGCCGGCGCTCTGCATCATCATGGTGGCGATGACGAACCACACCGCCGAGCGTTCCTGGAGTGCGAATGCCAGCACCAGGGCGCCGGCGGAACTCATGGCAAGGCCGATCACGGTAAGCGCCCGCCAGCCGAACCGGTCGGACAGGCGGCCGCTGGGCGGCCCCAGGATCACCATGCACAGGGCTGCCGGAATCATCATCAACCCCACCTGCTCCGGCGAATAGCCCAGCACGCGTTGCAGGTAGAAGGGCATCAGGAACCGAGCGGCCGACGTGCCGAAGAACGAGAGCCACGCGGACGCTGCGCCGATCCCGAAGACGCGATTGGCGAACAGGCGCAGGTCCAGCATTGGCGATGCCGTTTTCAGCTCCCACCAGATGAAGAACGCCATGCCGATGGCCACGGCGATTCCGCCGCCGATGACCGGAGCAGACTGCCATCCCAGGCTATTCCCGTTCCCCACCACCAGGAGCAGCACCAGCAGGATGACGCCGGACACCCCGGCGCCGGCCCAGTCGAAAGTCGCGCTGCGCGGCCGGCGGTTTTGCCCGACGACAGGGCCCCGCTCCAGCAGGAACCAGGACAACGCCAGCACGATGCAGCCGGCGGGCACGTTGACAAAGAACACCGATTGCCAGCCCAGGTAGGCGACCAGGAATCCGCCGATGGCGGGCCCGGCGATGGCCCCCATGCCGACCACGCTGAGGTGGGTGCCGAGGGCTTTGCCACGCTCTGCGTCGGAGAAGGCGGCAAGCATCATGCCCATGCCGCAGCCCTGCACCATGCCGGCGCCGATGCCTTTGAACACGCGCATGGTGACGAGGACTTCCAGGGATGGCGCGAAAGTGGCGCCCAGGGAGGCGATCACGAAGATGGCGGTGCCGGTGATGTACACGCGGCGGCGACCCACGACATCGCCGAGGCGGCCCATGGGCAGCAGGAGGACGCTGATGACCAGGGCGTAGGCGACGACGACCCACTGGACGGATTCCAGCGTGGCGTCGAAGTGCGACTCGATGCCCGGCAGGGCAATGAGGACGCTGCCGTGGTCAACGACGGAGAAGAAGGTGCCGGCGGCGATGGTCCAGAAGTTCCACCATCTGTAGGCGGGACTGGATACGATGCGTTGAATCAAAGCGACGTGGGTGGGAGTAGTAGCGGCGGCGGTAATTTGAGCGGCGGCGTACTATCATACTCCTAAATCGGGGCTTGCGTGAATCGCGCCTTTGGTGAATCGGGGCGTACGGGAGACCCGGCGCAGGTTGACTCAGGCGAGGGTTTCCAGGACGCGGGCGATGCGTTCCACCCCCTCCACGACGCGGTCGGCGGGGGACCGCATGAGGGCGATGCGGAAGTGGCCCTCGCCGCTGGCGCCGAAGCCGATGCCGGGGGTTACCACCACGCCTTCGCGCTCGACCAACAGCTCGGCCATGGCCGTGGACGGCAGGTCCGTCGAGTAGCGGGGGAACAGGAAGGTTGCGCCTTGGGGCAGGGGACAGTGCACGCCGGGGACCCGGGACAGGCGGCCGGCACAGCGCACGCGCAGGTCGTCGCACTCATCGCGCCACGCGGGCAGGTGATCTTGCGGGCCCTGGAGGGCGGCGACGCCGGCCATTTGCACGAAGGGAGATACGAAGCTGGCGGTCTGTTCCTGGATCTTGAGCAGGGGGTCCAGCAGGTCGGAACGGGCCACGATGCAGCCCAACCGCCAGCCGGACATGGAGTAGGCCTTGGTGAAGGTGTAGCTGGTGAGGGTGCGTTCCGCCATGCCCTCCAGGTTGGCGATGGTGACGTGGCGGTTGGAGTCGTAGAGGAAGTACTCGTAGGTCTCGTCGCAGAGGACGAGCAGGTCATGCTCACGGGCCAGACGGGCGACGGCGGCCAGTTCCTCCTCGGTGTACACGCGGCCGGTGGGGTTGTTGGGGTTGTTGATGACGATGAGCTTGGTGCGCGGGGTGACGTACTCGTTCAGCCGCTCGTAGGTGATGTGGTACTCCTCCTCCTCGCTGAGGGGCACGGCGACGGGCACGCCCTCGGCCATCTCGACCTGCTGGGCGAAACTGACCCAGGTGGGTTCGAGGACCAGCACCTCGTCGCCGGCCTGGACGTAGGCGTTGATGGCCTCGTACAGGCCCATCTTGCTGCCGGGGGTGACCAGGATGTCGCCGTCGGGGTCGATGGCGCGGGCGTTGTGGGCGGCCAGCTTGGCGGCCATGGCGTGGCGAAGCTCGGGCAGGCCGCGGGACGAGCTGATGTTGGTGTGGCCGGCGTTGAGGGCCGCGACCCCGGCGTCGATGATGTGCCGGGGGGTCACGTGGTGCGGGCTGGACTGGCCCAGGTCGATAACGTCGTGACCCTGGCGGGCCAGCTGGCGGGCTTTTTCGCCGGCGGCCAGGGTGGCCGGGGGCTGCACGCGCTGGATGCGGGCGGCGGGGGCTCTGGTCATGGTCCACCTCTATGGTGTTGGTGAGTTTTAGGGCACCTCCATTGTAGCGGGGTCGGGACTGGATTTTGGGATTTTGGCGAAATCCCGCTCATTTCCTCTCATTTCCGTTCGTTTGAGTTGGGCGATGAGCGAGTGGCGGGGTTGGGATGGGGGCGTTTTGGGGGTGATTTTGGTGGTTTTGGCGGGCTATTGAGAGGTTCTGGGGGCGGTGGTTCGACAGGCTCACCATGAGCGGGGGACGGGTGGTTGGATGGTTGAGTTAAATGGTACGGATGGATGGAAGGTTGGGGCAAGGGGCGGGTGTCACCGGGGGCGGGGATGGCGGGGTTCAGGTTGTTGACAGGCGGCGCCAGGCCAGGCCGTCGATGTGTTGGAAGTGGCGGTCGGCGGAGACGAGGTCGGCGCCGGTTTCCATGGCGTGGGCCGCGATCCACACGTCGTTGGTGGGAATGGGACGGCCGCGCATGAAGGCGGAGTAGGCGTTGGAGTCGAGCAGGATCCTCATCGCCAGGCGGCTTTGTCCACGGTGTCAAACACCTTCAGGGCGGCGTTGAAACTCTCCGCCTCGTCCCGGCTCCAGGCGCCGAACAGGTCGTCAAGGCCGTCGCCGATGGCGTTGGGATTGGCCGGCCGGTGGTCGGTCAGGTCGTCGTCGGTCAGGCCGGCGCCCTTCCGCAGCAGGCGCAAGGCCGCCTGGTTCAGGGAGATTCCTTCCTGCCTGGCCAGGCTGCGCATGATGGCGTCGAGTTCGTCGTCGAAGCCGCGGACCGTCAGTTGGTTCATGTGGCATCCCTCCGGGGAGTCGGATGTGGAGGTTGTGTGAGGCAATTTATCGGTGATGCCCGCGCGGGTCAACCCGGTGGGGGGTGTCCTTCGACGGGCTCAGGATGAGCGGATATCGGGGGTTAGGCAACGGGATTGCCGCGCTTTGCTCGCAATGACAGTGGGGTCGGAATTTAGGCCGCTCGTGGGGTTCCGGGGCGGACAAAGACAGAGACCGCCACGAGGGCGGTCTCGACCCTACCGGCGAAACGATAGGGGTGGTTCATAAAGCATACTACCATCAACCTTCGGCTTCACCAACTTGAGGGTTTTGATACGGGGCCCTGGGCGTCAGTGAGGGTGTGGGGGAACTGGCTGGCGCCCAGTGGGCCCTGGCGTAGCGGCCGGTACCAGGAGGCCGCGCCGTGCAGCTCGAAGCTCCGGCGCCGGCTGGGGTCGAAGACGCCGACCTGCTTGCCCAACCGATCCTTGACCATGTTGATGGGCAGCATCAGGTCGGAGTCGTTGGAGATTACCACGGCCAGCTCGTAGTCGTCCTCGAAGCCGTCCAGCAGCAGGTAGGAGGCGAGATTGACGTCGGACCCTTTTTCCTCGGTATCGAGTATCTCCACGATGCGCGGGCCGGATTGCGGCTGCCGGGCCAGGGGCCGTCGCTTGGTCTTGGCCAGCAAGTGTCCGTAGTGGATAGTGAGGTTGGGAACGGTCGCCAGGGCGCGGAGGTACGCCTGCTGGCGCTGCGCCTGGGTGGGGTCATCGGGCCGGTTGGCGACCAGGGCGGTGAAGTAGCGTATCCGGCCGATGGAGTGGCTGGGGAGCAACAGCCGCGCCAGCCTCCCCAGGTCCAGCCACCGGTGGGGCGTTCCGCGAAGGGCGCGGTAATAGAGATTCAGGCCGTCGATGTAGATGTTGGCGCGGATGAGAGGGGCGTCCCGAAAAAAGCTGAGGCTGCCTTTCGGCAGCCCCGCGCCCTGCCGCCGAGGCGGTCAGGGGGTGTACAGGTCAAGGGTACCTGATTTCGGGGCCGGGTGTCAAACGTGGGGGTTTTAACGGTGGGGTGGGGTGACATGGGGTTGGCACTGGGGTGTTATGGGGGTTTTTGGGGGTGTGCATGGGTTTGGCGCGGTTGATTTGGGTGGTTTTTGTGGTATGATGCTGCGCGGTCATTTTGTTGACGCTGAATTTTTGGCTGTATGCACCCGTTACTGACATGGTTAGGCGGTATCAGCAATGCATAAAATTGATACTTGGTATCGAATCAGTGTGGCCGTTGAGATTGCGGCTGTGCGGTATCAACAACGGATGCAATAGATACTTGTCAGCGCTTTATCGGCGCACGAAATCCGGCCCCATTTTTCATCCTCGCTCGCCCCGCATAACAGGAACTACCAGACCATCATGTTTGCTTTGATCCGTAACCGCACCACCGTCCGCATCCTCAAATCGGCTTTCTGCCGCCCAGCTTTGGCCGGCCTGGCCATGGTCGCGCTGATTGCCGTGGCGCTTTTCGCCGGGGGAGGCCCTGCCCTGGCCCATGACCCCTATCGCGGGGGCGCGGCGGCGCAGGAATCCGGCGTTGACCTGAGCGTGTACGTAGGACTTTTAGACCCAAATGAAATAGCTGATCAACTCCTTTTTGTAGCGAATAATGGGACCACGGATGCATTCGGGGTACGGGTGGAGATTGAATTCGGTCCGGATTTCTATGGCTATGAAGCCCCAGACCCTGACCACCCTAGACGACCCTTCGTGCCGTCAGCCGGCAGTTTGACCAAGAACCCCGACAATCCGGCCGTGTGGATTTGGGAGATTCCCAAACTGCCGGCCCAGTCCTGGCACAGTGTGGATATAGGAATCCCGTATTTCGACAGCAGCATCTACAATCCTTACAACGATTTTGGTGGTGTCGCCGTTGTAGTCGTTGCCACCGTGTCCAGCGACAGCGTTGAAGATGAAACGAAACTGGAGAATAACCGGGTAGAGACATGGCTTTATATCAATAGCCGACAGGAAGAATCCCTACTTACGCCGGGGCCCTTCAGCGTAGAGACTACGGTCGATAATCAGATTCCTCAACCGGGGGAGGAGATTGTTTTTGAGATCTCAGCTTTCTTTGGTAACTATACTCTGTCAGGCGCAACAATACCGGTTCACATTTTGTCCGACACCGTGGTCCAGGTCCAACTCACCCCGGGCTTGACGTACTCGGAAGGGTCATCCAGTACACTAAAGATCAACAGGGTGGGCAACGCCGAGCCTAAAGAGGACAAAAGCGATTACTCGCACAACCGCGACGACAACACCGGGCGATGGGGAATCGGTCCCTTCGTGCCCAACTCCTTTCACCTGGAGTTGACGGCGACCGTAGATGCCGATGCGGGCGGGGAAGAGCAGTGCCTGACGGCGGAAATCTCGGGCCGCCCGGACGAGCCGTTGGGAGAGAACGGCGGTGACCGTTCGCTGGACAACATCGCCAGGGTTTGCGTGCAGCCACGGCAGCCGGATGCGCCGGCGCCGGCCGTGCTCTCCGACGGGGAGGTCTCGCTTTTCACCTGGTGGGACTGCGTGGGCCAGACCGATTACCCGTGCGACAGCGCCAATAATGCCAATGGCGACGGGCTGGAAGTGGTGGTCCTGCCCGGTACTACAGCGTCGAACACCGCTGCGCCCGAAATGCTGCTGCAACCAAAAGATTTACTGGTCCACGTGCGGGATCGCCGCGTTATCGAGGACGACAACATGGTCAAGTCAGTGGTTTGGTCAACGGGACTGGACGGTTTATCAATACCCGGCGTACAAATTGGCGTGAATAACCACCTGATGAGCACGATCTGGAGCGATGGTCAAGCAAGCTTCAACCTTTCCGGGCCCGGCACATTAGCGTCAACCTTTTTCTTTGGTGGCGTTGAGTACCCTTGGTGGAATATTCCCGTGAACGGCTCAACAGCCGATCAAGCCACAGCCGTGAATCTTCCGGCCGTTGCTGGCGTTAATTTCGTGCCTTATCGTTTCGAATTCTCTAAATTAGGCACCTACGTTCTTCAGTATTCGAATAGCGCCTGCTATGGCGCGGGTGTCTGCGGGGATGCTGACCCCTCTAACGACGTAATCTACACCGACACGGAGACCTACACCTTTCACGTCGGCCCCATGGCCGACCTGGCGGTGCACTCGGTGTGGGAGACGGCGCAGGGGGTGACGGTGGCGGTGGTGAACAACGGGCCCGACCCCTCACCCGGGGGGCAGGTGATGTTGAACACCGGCGAAATCTGCGACTTTGACCACCTGCACCCTCATTCCGAGATTTCCACCTGCACCCTTGCCGGGGCGGGACTGGCCGGCACGGACTCCATCGGTACGATAGAGGGCAACGTGAAATACGGAGTCTGCATCGACACCAGGGACGGCAGCAACTATGTTGACCACGTCCACGACGGCGACGAAGAAGAGGAAACCCACGAGGAAGACTGCAACCTTTCGTTCACCGTGTGGCGCAGCGGGGATATGTACGATCCCTATCCCGGCAACAACGACGTCAGGGGGCCGGCGGACAGCGCGCCGATACCGGGAGGGGCCAACGCGCAGTTCGCCAGCACCACCACGAGCGTGACGATTCGCGGCCACCGGGTGAACTGGGCGCCGCTGGATGAACTGTACGGCTGGGAGGTGTCCCACTACGAGGTGGAGCGGCTGGGCCTGACCAGCAACCGCTGGCAACCCGTTACCCAGGTGCCGGCGCCGCCCTTCTACGACACCGACGAGGACCGGGGTTCGTCGCCGCGCTACCGGGTGCGGGCGGTGAACGTGGCGGGCCAGGAGGGGCCGTGGGCGGAGACCGGCGTCAGCAGCGCCAGCAGCCTGCCCCGCCTCACCCTGTCCCTGGACCCGGCGACCATCGCGGAACCGGACGGCCAGGCCACGGTGACCGCCCGGCTGAACAAGGCCTCGGGCCAGGACGTGCCCATCACCGTGTCGGCGGAGTTGGCGTCGGGCAGCGACACGGAGGAGCAGCCTTCCTTCACCCTCAGCGACAACAAGCAACTCATGATCCCGGCCGGCATGCTGGAGAGCACGGGCGCCGTGACCATCACCGCCAACGCGGACGACGACGGGTTGAACGAGCAGGTCAGGGTCTCCGCCGTGGCCGCCTACGTGCAGGCCCACATCCCCGCCGTAACCCTGACCATCCAGGACGACGACGCGCCCGGGCTGAAGCTGATTCCGATGTCGGTGGCCGTGAACGAGGGCGCGACACTCAACAACGCGTACACGGTCGAGTTGAACGCCGCGCCCACCGGTGGCGACGTAGTCGTATCGCTGACCGGCAGCGGCGACGTCACGCCGTCGCCGAGGGAGCTGACCTTCACGGCGGACAACTGGGACACGGCGCGGATGGTGGACGTCATCGCGGCGCGGGATGCCGACGCGGCGGACGACATGGCCGCCATCACGCACCGGGCGAGCGGGGCTGCGGAGTACCGGGGCATCCAGGCCACGGCGACCGTAGTGGTGACGGATGACGACAACCCCGGGGTGACGGTAAGCGAGAGGATGATGGACGTGACCGAGGGCCAGGGCGGCAAGACCTACATGGTGCGGCTGGACACCGAGCCGGCGGGCAGCGTGGTCATCACCACCTCCGTCACCGACAACCCCGATACCGGCAGCACCGACGTGCGGGTCAGCCCGCCGTCGTTCACGCTAAACCGCAACAACTGGCGGGACGGCTATACGGTGACGGTGAGCGCGGGGCACGACTCGGACTCGGCGGACGACCGGGCGACGATCAGCCACGCCATCGACGGGCGCACGACGGCGAGCGAGTACGTGGGTGTGAACGTGGACAGCGTGGGCGTAAGGGTGTCGGACGACGACGCGCCGGGGGTGCAGGTGAGTCCGGAGAGGCTGCAAATCGCCGAGGGGCGGAGCGGGAGCTACAACGTGCGCCTGAACACGGCGCCGTCCGCCAACGTGACGGTCAGCGTGAGCAGCAGCAACCCGGACGTCAGGACTGAGCCGGCCAGCCTCGTCTTTACGGCTGAGGACTGGAACCGGGGGCAGCGGGTTACGGTGCACGCGGGGTTGGACGACGACGCGGCGGACGACCGGGCGACGCTGAGGCATTCGGTGTCACAGAGCGGGGACGGCAACTACCCGCAGGGTCTGAGCGGGCCGACGGTTGCGGTGACGGTGAGCGACCCGGACCGGCCGGGGGTGACGGTGGGGCCGTTGTCGCCGTCGGTGGTGTACGAGGCGGGACGCCGGGTCGAAGACAGGAACGATAGGGAGGTGCCAGCGGGCTTCGGCAACGAAAGGTTCCCGTCGTTCTACACGGTGCGGCTGGACGCCAAGCCCACGGGCAACGTGGTGATCGAGGTCAAGAGCGACAACACAAAGGTTACGGTGAGTCCGTCGGAGTTGACCTTCACGCCGAGCAGACTATCCCATAGGGTGGAGGTCGTAGCGGCGGCTGATGCCGATAAGGACGACGAAAAGGCGACCATCACGCACACGGTGATCGCCGCCCGCAGCGCGGACGAGTACGACGGGTTGGCGGTTGCGTCGCTGGACTTGACGGTGGACGACAACGACAACCCCGGGGGCACGCTGATCGTAAGCGAGCCGCTGGTGGTGTCCGAGGACGGCCGGAGGACGGCAACCTACTGGTTGGTGCTGGACACACGGCCCGACGGGACCGTGGGCATCAGCATCGAGCCCGGCAGCGGCGACCAGGGCAAGGTGAAGGTGGAGCCGTCGTGGCTGTACCTGAGCGGTGGTTATCACGGCCGGATCTGGCCCGACTGGGACATGCCGCAGAAGATCACGGTGACGGCTGACGAAGGGGTCGCCGGCGATACGGTGACGTTGATCCACAAGATCGCCGACATCAACGCCGCCGACTGGGACTACGCGCTGGAGGGCACGGAGGTGGGCCGGCTGACGGTGCGGGTGGAGTAGGTTGGGTGGTTCGACAGGCTCACCATGAGCGGGTGAGGTTCGCCATGGGCGGGTGTCCGGCGGTGTCGGACGCCCGTATCCGATTGGGACTAATCGGCGAGGGCGAGGGCCGGCGCTTCTTCGTCGCGGCGGCGTCCGGTGGCCTGCCCGGGGAGGGTCTGGCGCCACTCTGCGAGGATGGTGCGATTTGCCGGGAGGCGGGGGGGGTGGGGCT
>JAJDWF010000132.1 GCA_022825745.1 Dehalococcoidia bacterium
GTACGAGCTGAACCCGCGCATCATCATGGTCAACGTCTCCGCCTACGGGCAGTTCGGGCCGTATCGCGAGCAGATTGGCTACGACCCCATCGGACAGACCATGTCCGGCATCGCCATGGTCACCGGCGAAGAGGGAATGCCGCCCATCCGCGCCGGCGTGCCCATCATTGACCGCACCACCGCGCTGCACGCCGCCATCGGTACCTTGGCCGCCCTGCACGAGCGCGAGACCTCCGGCGAGGGGCAGACCATCGACGCCTGCCTGGCCGACACCGGCTACAGCTACACCGAGATTCCGGTCACGGCCTACCACGGCGCCGGCATCGAGCCGCGCCGGGGCGAGTCGGCCGCGCCGCCGTCGGGCACCTACCCGTGCGCCGACGGCTGGGTGCTGATCTCCGCCGGCGACCAGCACCACTGGCATCGCGTCTGCAACGCCCTGGGCAAGCCCGAATGGCTGGAGGACCCGCGGTTCACCACGCGCCACGAGCGCGGCCGGAACGGCGAGGCCATCAACCAAGCCATGCGGGACCTGATGGCGAACATGAGCATGCGGGAAGCCATCGCCCACTTCACGCACCACGACGTGGTGGCCGCGCCGGTGAACACCATCGCGCAGGCCGCGGCCGACCCGCACCCCTGGGAACGCCGGGCCATGGTCGAGGTGGACGACTTCCTGGCCGGCACCATCGCGGTGTCCGGCGACTTCTGGCACTTCAGCCGCACGCCGGCAGTGGTGGGCACCACGCCGCGCGTCGGCGAGCACAACGAGGACGTGTTGACCGGCCTGCTGGAATACTCACAGGACGAAGTGCAGGCCCTCTACGAGGCCAACGTCATCGGCAACTTCGACCACTACGACGAAATCCCCGGCTAGCCCGAACCACCACGGCAAAGCAACAGGGGCGGATGATTATCCGCCCCTTACGCTTTTCGGAGACATCGAGTCTTGGAGACATCGAGTCCGCGGCGGCGTCAGTCAACGTGGCGCATTATGTCGCCGGCGAACCAGTCCAGGCGTTCCAGCGACTGGTTGAGTTCACTGCCCCTGATGTCGAAGATTATGTGGGACACGCCGATCTCCGAATAGGTATGGACGTCTTCCAGGATGGCGTCGGTTGAGCCGGAGAAGCGGCGGCGCGGGCCCGACTGCATGGTGGCGGGATCGTACAACGGGGCCTTCATGGAGACCTCAATTTCGGACGGGTCGCGCCCGGCCTGCTCGGCAAATCGGTTCAGCGTCACCAGGTCTCCCGCAAGTTCCTCCGGCTCCAGCGTGGCCGCCGGTATGGTGCCCACGGGATGCCAGCCGTCGCCCAGGGTGGCGGCGCGCCGGATCGCCGGGCGACTCTGGCCGCCCACCCAGATGGGAGGATGGGGCTTCTGCACCGGCTTGGGCAGGAACTGGATGCCGGAGAACTGAACGTACTTCCCGTCAAATTCGGGATTGGGGCTGGTCCACAGCTCCTTGTAGGCCCGCAGGTATTCGTCCGTGACCGGGCCGCGCTCGGCAAAGGGCGGCGTGCCCAGGGCCTCAAACTCCTCTTCCATCCAGCCCACGCCTACACCGAGAATGAGCCGCCCCTGGGACAGAACGTCCAGCGTGGCCAGGATCTTGGCGGCCAGGATCGGCGGGCGGTAGGGCACGATCATCACGCTGGGGACCATCCGTATGTTCTCGGTGACGCCGGCCAGGTAGGTCAGCAGCGTGAGTTGCTCGAAGTATTCGCCGCTCTCTCCGGTGGGAAACTCGCCGCCGACGGTGTACGGGTACGGCGAATCGATCCGGTTCGGTACCAGCACGTGATCTCCGGCCACCATGCAGTAGAAGCCAAGGCGGTCTCCGGCCTGGGCGATTTGCGCCAGAGGACCGGGCTGTGCGTTGGGGCCGTGGTTGGGCAGATAAAATCCGAATTGCATTGAGACACTCCTGGGAAATCCGGCGGGCCGCCGCGATCAGGGGCCAACCTGAAAGTCGCCGAACAGCAAACCGACGATGATCAGCGCGATAATCAAGCCTACCACCAGGCCGATGGCGCAACCGCAGCCCTTGTTGAATCCTTCAAAGAAACCCATCACGTTGCAGCGCCTCTCCCCGGGCCGGCCCCTGGCAGGGCGCAATCGATCAGCGGGCCGCCCTGCTATAATAGCCCAACCGATGGAGCGCGCTCAACCGGAGCGGCGCCCGTTTGTAATGAAACTATACCCGTCTCAAGGAGTCCTGCTGAAATGCCAAACATCACTCTGGAACAAGCCGAAGCCGTCCTCGCCGGAGCGAAAGCCGCCGCTCTTGACCTGGGCAAGGCTTTCAGTTTCTCCGTCGTGGACGCCCGCGGCGACCTGATCACCATGTGCAAGATGGACGGTTCGGCGTGGCGAACGCCTTACGTGTCGCGGGGCAAGGCCCGGGCTTCCGCCTGCTTCGGCGAACCCAGCGGCGACCTGACCGAGCGGTCCACGACGCCCATCATGCGGGCGGTGATGGAAGTGGAACGCGGAGAATTCGTACCCGGCCAGGGCGCGCTGCCCATCTACATGAACGGAGAGCTGATCGGGGCGGTTGGCGGCAGCGGAGGCACCGCGCAGGAGGACGAAGACTGCTCCCGTGCCGGCATCGGTCGCCTTTCGGGCGCCAGCGCGAGCCGGTAATCGCCCTCGCCTCAGACAATTTCAGCCCCGCAAGGTTCACCTTGCGGGGCCGTTTTCTGCGCCTTGGAACGCCACCGGATTCCCGCCTTCACGGGAACGACGGCGCAACGCCAGCGTGGGCTAGTCGGTGGATGACACTTCGAAGTGCTTCACCCAGTACTCGCCGCGGTAGAGGTGCTCCACTTCCCGCGCGATGTTGGCCCGAAACTCGCTGGTCTCGTAGGACCGCAGGTCGCCCAGCGTTTCCCATACGCTGACGCTGATACCCTCGTCCGGGTCTTCGGTGCTGCGGATCAACTGCCGTTCGTGCAGTCCCTTGGGCTTGCTGCCGGTGGCTACCCGCTCGTGGTAGTGCCGCTCGAATTCCTCCCAGGAACCGGCTCGAAGCTTCCCCCAGACCATTCGGATGAACATGTCGTAGTGACCTCCTTGAAATGCACGCCTGTTTCAGCGTTTTTGTTTTTGCAGTCGGAACTTTCGGCGAGGAACTGCCAGGGTCAGTGTTCCAGGTCGCCGGTGGCGTGAGCGATGATTTTCGCTGCGGTGTCGTCGCTCATGTGCCCCATATCCAGCATCATGTGGTACAGCGTCGGGTCTTCCGGAGAAACCTTGAAGAACTTCTGGAAAAACTTGACCCTGGCTTCTTCCAATCCTTCCAGATAGACGCGGGCCTCTTCCTCGTTAAGGTGCTCCCTTTCCATGATGGTCTGCACCCGCCGGGACATGGGGGCCAGCATGCCGACGTGCAGCACGCCGGGCGTGTCGCCCAGGATCACGTTGGCGCCGCGCCCGATGATGACCACGTGGCCGGCCTGGGCAAGGTTGCGCACCACCTCCCGGGTAGTGTCGATAAAGAGCTGGTCGTTGACCCGCTGCACCCGCGACGACGACTCGCCGGCGAGTTCGTGGTACGTTTCGGGAAGCGTCTCGATGCCCACGCCCAGGTCATAGTCGCCCGATACGGCGGCGCGTTCCAGGACCCGGCCCAGCAGGGCGGTGACCCGGTCGCCGAACCGTTCCACTCGCTGCTCTTTCGCCATCAGAATGGACACCGGCGATCCTATGATGCGGGCAGCTTCGGCGAACACCATGCGGTCAACGTAGTTGAGGTGCAGGTCGTGGGCTACTTTCTGGCCGACGGCGATGGAACCGGCGCCGATTGGGCCGTTAATAGTAATCACTGGCATATCGGTACCTCCTCCTGTTCGTCGAATGCGCGCTGCGTCTCATTGGGGCGAGGGGTGTGCCGGCCCTAGCGTCGGGCTCCGCCGCCACCCAGGAACCGGCGATCCGACGGGTTGCGGCTGTTGCCCTGCGGGCGGCCTCCGGACGGCCGGCGCCCACCACGGTCGCGGTCGTTGGGGTCGCTGCCGAGCATGGAATTGCGGTCACGGTCGCCGCCGCCGTAGCCGCGTCCGCCACGATCTCCGCCGCCACGCCCGCCGCGATCCCGGTCACCGCCGCCACCGTAACCACCGCGTCCGCCACGGTCACGGTCGCCGCCGCCGTAGCCGCCACGTCCGCCGCTGTTCCGGTCGCGTCCGCCGCCGCCATAGCCGCCGCGTCCGCCACGGTCTCCGCCGCGATCCCGGTCAAACCCGCCGCGACCGTATCCGCCGCCGCGCGGACCACGATCTCGGTCACGGTCGCCGAAGGCGGGTCGTTCGGGCCGTGCCGGAGGCGGCTCGGTGTCGCCCATCAGGACGCGCCGAGACATGTTGATCCGACCCATGTGGTCGATTTCGTGGATCATCACGGTGATTTCCTGTCCGATGTCCACGTCCTCGTAGGCGAGATCCCCAAGCTCTTCGTTGCGAACCAGGCCGTCTTTGCCGCCCGGAGAAAGCTCGACGAACACACCGAAATTGGTGGTGCGCGTGATCTTGCCGGTGATTATGTCACCCACTTCCGGATCCCTGGTCAGGCTATCGACGCGGCTGCGGGCAAGCTCGATCATCGGCTGGTCGCTGGAAGATATGACGACGCCGCCATCGTCGGAAACGTCGATGCCACAGCCCGTTTCTTCCTGGATGGCTCGGATGACGCGACCACCGGGTCCGATCAGGGCGCCGATCTTCTCGACGGGAATCTGCATCTTAACGAGCTTGGGCGCGTATTTGCTCATCTGTGAGCGGGGTTCGGTGATGGCTTCGGCCATGCGTTCGAGGATGTGCAGGCGGCCGACCCGCGCCTGTTCCAGGGCTTCGCTAAGCAGTTCCTGGGTGAGGCCGTCGATCTTGACGTCCATTTGCAGGGCGTTAATTCCTCGTTCCGTACCCGCGACCTTGAAGTCCATGTCGCCCAGGAAGTCTTCGATACCCTGGATGTCGCTGAGGATGGCGTACCGGTCGGCGTCGCCCTCGGTGATGAGGCCCATGGCGATGCCGGCCACCGGCGCCGTAAGCGGCACTCCGGCGTCCATCAGGGCCATGGACGAGCCGCAGACGCTGCCCATGGACGTTGAACCGTTGGATGCCAGGACTTCGCTGACCACGCGAACGGTGTACGGGAAATCCTCTTCGGGCGGCATGGCGGCCAGGATGGCCCGCTCAGCCAGCGCGCCGTGTCCGATTTCCCGACGGCCCGGGGAGCCGACGCGCCGAGCTTCCCCGACGCTGTAAGGCGGGAAATTGTAATGGTGCATGAACTGCTTGGTGTTGTCCGGCCCCACGGTGTCCAGAGTTTGCTTCATCGACAGCGAGGCCAGGGTAGCGATGGACAAGACCTGGGTTTGGCCGCGGGTGAACAGGCCGCTGCCGTGGGCGCGGGGCAGTTCGCCGACGCTGCAGGTGATGGGCCGGATTTCGTCCAGCTTGCGACCGTCGGGCCTCACGTTGAGGTTGAGGATACGGCCCCTGACCTCGGCTTTGACCAGGTTCTTGAAGGATTCGGCGATTTCACCGGACGAATAGTCGTCAGCCAGCTGGGCCGCCACCTCGGATTCGATGGCATCCAGGCTGGAGTCCCGTTCGCTCTTGAACGAGTTGCGCTCCAGCACCTCCGCGATGCGGCCGTTGACCAAAGCGTCAATCTTCTTCTGGCGTTCGTCCGCCGATTCGTAATCGACGTGGAAGCTGATCTTCTCCGCGCCGCGCTCCGCCACCAAGCTGTCGATGAGCTCGATAGTTTGCACGTTGCTCTCGTGGGCGAGCCTGATGCCCTCCAGGATGACTTCCTCGGAAACTTCCACCGAGCCGGATTCGACCATCATGATGGCGTCGCGATTGCTCGCCACGATCATGTTCAGGTCGTCAGAACCGCTGCGCTGGTAGCTGGGGTTGATGCTGTAATCCTTGCCGTCCCAGGTGACTCGACAGGCGCCGATGGGGCCGTCGAAGGGAATTTGGCTCATGGAGAGCGCGGCGGAAGCGGCCACCATGCCCAACGTTTCCGGGGGATGGTTCTCGTCCACCGAGAGGACGGTGATGATTACCTGGACCTCGTTGTGCAGGCCCTTGGGGAACAGGGGACGAATGCTGCGGTCGGTGAGACGGGCCGACAGGATGGCTTCGGTACCGGGCCTTCCCTCGCGCCGGAAAAAGCTGCCGGGAATCTTCCCGACGGCGTACAGGCGCTCTTCAAACTCCACGGTCAGCGGCAGGAAGTCGATACCTTCGCGGGCCTGCTCGGACATCACCGCCGTCGCCAACAGGATGGTCTCGCCGCAGGTGATGGTGACGGAGCCGTGGGCTTGCTGAGCGAGCCGGCCGGTCTCAAGTGTGATGGGGTGTCCGCCGATTTCGCCCGTAACGGTGAAGGGATTCATCAGCTCATTGGCAATATCAATTGTGGTCATAACAGGAGTATTTTCTACCTCTCTCTTCCGTGCGTGTTGCTGTCCGACCGTATGGGTCGATTTTCGTTGGAATGCCCTGGCTTCGGTACGTCGTGGCGCGCCAATCCGGTTTGCGCTGCCGGGGGCGTACAGGGGCATACGGTTGCGCAGGCTTACCCTGAACGCACCGTGCGATTCGGGTCCCGGTCGGTGAGCATGGATGGATCGACCACCGGGAGAACAATCGGCGGAACTCGGTTAGCGGCGCAGGCCGAGTCTTCCGATGAGGGTCTGGTACCGGCCCACGTCTTCGTTGCTCAAGTAGTTGAGCAATCGGCGCCGTTTCGACACCATCGTAACCAGCCCGCGGCGGGAGTGTACGTCTTTACGGTGGGTTCTGAGGTGATCCGTTACCTGGCGGATGCGTTCGGTGAGCATCGCTACTTGCAGTTCGGTGGAACCGGTATCGGATTCGTGGGTGCGATATTCTTCGATGATTCTCTGCTTGACGTCAGCGTCCAACATTACTGGTTACGTACCTTGCCTTTTTTGGGTCATTTACCCGCGTTGCGTCAACTCTTTAGTGCGCTGACAGGTTAGCACGATACCGTGAAATAGGCAACCGGGGGCGATTCCAAGGCGTGCCGGCCAACGGCATTGTGATAGCATCTTAACCGTCAGTTTCTTGCGGAGACCTTTCGCTACGGTTACAGATGCGACCAGCCACGTCATATTTATCGCGCATTCGGGGCGTTGACCTGCTTCCCGGCGAGCGAGTCGGCGCGCTTTTGAACACCGAAAACGGTCTGGTTGCGGAGCCGTCGAAGGATGGGCAATTGCTGGTGGCGACGGACCAGCGGTTCATCAGCGTGCTGGACAGCGGGACAACACAGGCCAGGGATATTTTCGCCATGACGTCGGTTTCCGGGGTAAGCGTGCGCAACGACGCGCATCGCGGATTTTCTTGGAAGCAATGGGCGTCGCTGATTGCGGGTGGAATTGTCGTTTATCTCGCGCTGGCCTACTGGCTGGTTGACCGACTACCGGCCATCATCATTCCCGGCATAAACCTTCATGCCTTCGCCCTCGCCATCATGATACTGGTGGTGCTGGCGGGCTGGTTGTTCTGGCGGGGATTTACGCAATCGGGAGGCGCCAAGATGCGCATCTACGGGTCAAACTGGAACGTGGAAGTGGATTGCGCCACTCATTACGCCGACCTGATGGAATTCGCGCACCTGGTGTCGTCGATGCAATCGCCAGGCCAAGATGGGCAGGGATCAGCCGGGGCGGCGGAAAGCTCAGGAAGCCCGGTTGAAGGGAAGTGAGGGGTCAACGTCCAAACCGAGGTCTGCAATCTCTCCCCGCTGGTACTGGTAGAAAGCGGCGGCGGCGATCATCGCGCCGTTGTCGGTACAAAGCACCGGACGCGGAATGATTGCGGGGATCGGAGAATCGGACAGGACGCGCTGCCTCAACCGGGCGTTGGCTGTAACGCCGCCGCCCAACACCAGCCCCCGAGCGCCGTAGCGCTCTGCCATGGCCAGTAACTTGGCCGACAGCACGTCCACCAGGGATTCCTGGAATTCGGCGGCCAGGTGGGCCACCAGACGCGCCGAATGCGGGGAATCGAACTCCGGCGGAGGGTACAGTCCAGCATCCTGGGCCCGGTGCAGCATGGCCGTCTTCACGCCGCTGAAACTGAAGTCCAGCGTATCGCGCATCCAGGCCCTGGGCAGCGGCGATGACGCCAGGGCCAGGGCGTGATCGTCATGGTCATTGCCGAGGTCTTCGGAAAGATCCGCAAGGGACTCGGCGGCTTTTTGAATTTCCGGACCGCCGGGGAATCCCAGGCCGAGGATGCGGGCGGCTTTGTCGAACGCCTCTCCGGCCGCGTCGTCGCGAGTGCGCCCGAGCAGGCGATATTCGCCATGCCCTTCCATGAGCACCAGGTCGGTATGGCCGCCGGAAGCCACCAGGCAAGCGAGGGGAAACCCCGGCTCCTCGGACGGCGTTTGACTAACCGCGTCCAGCCACGCGGCATAGATGTGGCCTTCCAGATGGTTTACTCCCAGCAGGGGCAAGCCCATGGCCAGGGACAGGGATTTAGCGGTATTGACCCCGCTGATGAGCGCGCCGGCGAGTCCCGGTCCATGGGTTACGGCGATGGCGTCAACATGGTCGAGCGTTACGCCGGCGTCGCTGAGCGCGCGGCTCAGGGTGGGCTGCATGTCGCGGATGTGCTGGCGGGAAGCCAGCTCGGGAACCACGCCGCCGTGGGTGGCGTGCAGGGCCGCTTGCGAGGCGATGACGTTTGAGCGCAGGATCCGGCCGTCTTCGACGATGCCGACGGCGGTTTCATCGCATGATGTTTCGATACCTAAGATCAGCATAGTTTGCGCCACGAATTGAAATGTGTCCGGCGATTATAGCAGGGGCGATTTTGCGCTTGGCGATTGCCGTGATATGCTTCGCATGAATAATCAAAATCGGGTTTGGCCGATGACCCATCGCCGGACCCGTTGCAGCGCAGGGAGGTAGATCGCCCCGATGATGGACATTGCGCCTGATGGTTTATCCTGGTGCGTCGTTTTTTTGCAGGCCGGCCTGGCTGACGGCGAATTCGTCATCCCTTTGAGCGTCCAGATCGGGTTGCTCATTGTCAGCTTCCTCGGGGTGGCGTTTTTTACCAGCGCCGAGTCTGCGTTGATCGCGGTCAACAAAATCCGCGTCCGCTTCCTGGTAGAGCAGGGGAATTCGGCGGCCAAGGTGGTGGACCGGGTGCTGTCCCAGCACGAAAAGTTCTTCGCCACCATCCTGCTGAGTCAGAACGCCTTTACGATTTTCGCCACCGCGGTTGGAACCGCCCTGGCTACGGAAGCGCTGCAGGGTTCAGCATACGCGGCCCTGCTGACCACCGTGATTATGACGGTGGTCATTTCCATATTCGGAGAGATCACTCCGAAAACCCTGGCCGCTACGTACTCCGAACGATGGTCGCTCATCGCCGCCCGGCCCGTCGGTTGGACGATGTGGTCGTGCACTCCGTTCATTTACCTTTTCACCGCGGCGCCGAAGATCATCTATAAGGCGCTGGGCACCGAGCAGAACGGGTGGCAAACCAGCTTGAGCGAGGGTGAGTTGCGGATGATGATCGACCTGTCCCGGGAGCAGGGAACGGTGGAGTCCGGGGAAGCGGAAAGGCTGAACCGGGTGTTTCACTTCCGCGACCGCAGGCTGAGCGAGATCATGACGCCCCGTACTGAAATCGTCTGGATCGAAAGGGGAACGACACTGGATCAGTTCCTCGAGCTGTATGCGGAACACAGCCACACCAGGTTCCCGGTTTTCGAAGGCAGCCAGGAGACCGTTGTGGGAGTCCTGTCCAATAAGGAAGTGCTGATAGCCCAGAGCCGCGGGCAGATCGGCCCCGGGGACTCGGTTACCGAAACCATGCGCGACGTTGACTTCATTCCCGAGACCGTAACTGTATCGGATGCTTTTGACGCCATGCGGGAAAAACGGTTGTCAATGATGCTGGTTACCAACGAGTACGGCGGCATCGCCGGCTTGGTAACGTTGAAGCAACTTACCGGCGTCATCGTCGGCACGCTGGTGGACGACGACCCGCCATCCCAGGAAGCCTTTTCCGAAATCGTTGAGCTGGAAGATGGCGGCTACTCGCTGGACGGCGGAGTAACCATCATTGAGATTAACGAACGGCTGGAAGCGTCCGGCATCGCGCTGCCCGAAGGGGAGTACAAGACCATAGCCGGCCTCATTCTGCACGAAAGAGAAGGCGAAATACCCGAGGTTTTCGACACGGTGCGGACGGCGGGGCTGGACTTAACGGTCACCGACATGGCGGGCGCCCGGATCAACCAGGTACGCCTGGAGCGAATCGAATCGCCCGACGGAGATTCGACACCATGAGGCTGCACCTGCTGCGTCATGGCGAAACGGACATCAACGCGGCCGGCCGGCTACAAGGCTCCATGGATTCCACGCTGACCCCGCTGGGACGCCGCCAGGCCCAGGAACTCGGCATCGCAAGCCTGGTCTGGAATCCCGCCGCGATCTACTCCAGCCCACTGTCACGCGCGCGCGACGTGGCCAGCCGGATCGGTTCGCTGACCGGAGCGCCGATCACCATAGAGCCGCGAATCACGGAGATGGACATGGGCGCGCTGGAAGGCGTTACCATCCAGGAGATGCGCGACGGATGGCCGGACTTGTACCAGGGATGGAGACGGGACGCCAGCAGCGTTACCATGCCGGACGGCGAGTCTTTGGGCGACGTACAGCAGCGGGCAATGGCGGCAATTGACGAATTTGACCAGCGACACGACCCCGATGACACGGTGATCGCGGTCACTCACAATTTCACCATCCGCTGCATCGTTGCCGCCGTGCTCGACCTCCCGCTGGCGAACATCAATCACATGGACCTGTCGCTGGGCAGCCGGACCACCATCACGACCGGACGCCGGGGGCGCCGGCTGAACGGGTACAACGCGGTTGACCACCTGACGCCGGCGAATCGCGTCGGATACTAACCGTGACCGTGCCTGGCCGTAGGAGCCGAAGGTTTTACTGGCGGCGCCCTTCCGGTTCGACTTCATCCAAGTATCGGAGACCCGTGTCCGCCATCTACCGAGTACTCTTCAAGGCCCTTGACTCCGCGCGCCGCCTGGACCTGCGCGACACGGACACAGTGGTGGTGGGGATATCGGGCGGGCCGGATTCCACCGCCCTGCTGGAGGCATTAGGCGCCATTCGAGAGCGGCTGGGAATTCGATTCAAGCTGCACGCCGCGCACCTGATTCACGACTTTCGAGGACAGGAAAGATACGACGATGCCCAATTCGTCCGGGATTTCTGCGCCGATTCAGGTCGGGAATTAACGGTCGAAGAAGTGGACGTTGCCTCATATCAGCGAGAGCATGGCGTAAGCTCCTTTGAGCAGGCGGCCCGGGATCTGCGTTACCAGTTCCTGGAGCGGGTTGCCCGTGATACCGGCGCGAGATTCGTCGCGGTGGCTCATACCGCCGACGATCTGGCCGAAACGGTCCTCCTGCACATTGCCCGGGGCAGCGGGATGCACGGGCTTCGGGGAATGACCGAAACCGCCACCTGGCCTTACCCGGCGGACGACCCGGCGCCGCGATTGTGGCGCCCACTGCTGGGAGTCCGAAGAGCTGACACCATCGCATACTGTACGGAGCGGCGCATCGGGTACCGGGACGACACCACCAACTACATGGAGGATTTCGCCCGGAATCGGGTGCGTTTGAATCTCATGCCCGCTTTGGCGGAACAGCTGAATCCGCGCATCGTGCCGGCGCTGGGACGACTGGCACGAACCGCCGCCACGCAACTGGACTTTCTGGAAGCGTGCGCCGATGAACATTGGCCGGCCGTCGCGCCCGAACCAGTCACCGAGCGAGGAATGCTACGGTTGCGCCGGGATGCGCTTGCCGCCCTGCACCCGGCATTGCAAGCTCTGATTTTGAGGCGAGCCTGGGCATCGGTCACGGGCGACAACAAACGGTTGACCGAAGGCCACCTGCAACAGATGGCGCGCATCACCGGTGGAAACGCATCCGGCAAAACCGTGATGCTGCCCGGCGGCTACACGGTTCGCACCAACCGGGAGTGTCTGGAAATTTACCCGGCGGGCGCTTTGGGTGCTTGCCCGTATCCAGACTGGCCGGGAGATTTCAGGATTACGCTGCCCTGGGGGCCGATAGCCTCCGGCGTAACCAAGCGCGGCGAATGGGAGGTGACGGCGGAAGCCGTGAAGGTGGAAGCGGGCGCGTCCCTGGACACCGGCGACTCTATGCGGGCTTACCTGTCGCCATCTGCCCTGGCCGAAGGCGCGACGGTTCGTACCTGGCAACCGGGCGACCGGATGCAGCCGTTGGGCATGTCCGGTCGGCGCAAGCTGCAGGACCTGTTCACTGATGCCGGACTGCCCAGAGAGTGGCGGGACAAGATCCCCCTGGTAATCACTCCCGCCGGAATCGCGTGGGCAGTTGGTGTACGCCTGGCGGACTGGGCAGCGGTTCGGCGGGACGAGCAGGGGAACGCGGAGGCGGTGCTGCTGACGTTTCAGGCGAAAACTCCCCAATAATGTTCGCCTCCGGCACGATTATCGCCACTCGCGCATTGTGTACAATTAAATTCCTGCCATCAACGGCGCGATTGCCAGCATTTTTGACAAGCGGCGCCGTATGCCAGAGAATTGCGCGTGCCAAAGGAGGGGTAGATGCCGGTTCGCAACCTGACGAACTTCCTGGTGCACCTATTCGGCGACAGCGATGAGCTGGAAGAGCTGTACCTTTCGGCGGTGCACGACCACTGCCTGTTCTGCCACGAACCGATCAGCGATTCGCGGGCATACCTGGACTACCGCGTCTGCCCCTACTGCCGATTCCACTACACGCTGTCGGCACGCGAACGGATCGAGATGGTTGCAGACCGGCGGAGCTTTCGCGAGCATAATCGTTATGTGAGCTCGTTGACTCCTCTGGCGTTCTCCAACCGGAGCCAGTCGGTTCCCACCGACTACGACGTTGAGTTGACGGAGAACCAGGACCGGACCGGCTTGACCGAGGCCGCGGTGACGGGAACCTGCCGCATCGGCGGCAGAAGCGTGGTGCTGACGGTGCTGGACTACGGGTTCATGGGCGGCAGCATGAGCAGCGTGGTGGGTGAAAAAGTGGCGCTGGCCTTTGAGTTGGCGGCGCGCAGAAGCCTGCCTATGGTCGCCGTAGTCACGGGGGGTGGCGCTCGCACCCAGGAAGGGGTCCTTTCGCTGATGCAGATGGCGAAAACGGTCACCTCGGTCAATCGCCTGCGCGAATCGGGGGTGCCGTTCATTGCCGTGTTGGCCAACCCATCGACCGGCCAGGCGTACGGGAGCTTCGCCAACCTGGCCGACATCATCATAGCGGAGCCCGGTTCGGTAGTCGGGCTTTCGCCGATACGCACCATGATCGAGGCCACCGGGCGCCAACTGCCGGCCGACGTCCACACCGCGGAGTACCACCTGCGTCGCGGTCTGCTGGACAACGTGGTGGACCGGGAAAGCCTACGGGACCGGTTGGGGAAGCTGCTGGACCTGCTGGTCGAACCCGAAGGCATCAAGCTCGGGCGTCGCGCAATATCACGACTTCAAGCCCCTTCGGTAGAAGATACCGAGACGTGGGAATCCCTGGCGGCTGCCACGCACGATGAACGGCCCGACGCGCTTTACTACATGCGGCACATCCTCGACGACTTCTTTGAGGTCTTCGGGGATCGCGTTAGCGGGGATGACCGCTCGGTGGTGGGGGGCCTGGGGGCGTTGCGCGGCCATCCGGTGGTCGCCATCGGTCAACAGAGGACGCACGCGGGCGACCTGGGCGGAGGGCGTTACCACGTCCGTCCCGAGGGATTGCGGAAAGCGCAACGGCTGATGCGCCTGGCCGCGCGGTTCAACCTGCCGTTGTTGGCTTTCATAGATTCCCAAGGTGCGGACCCTAGGCTGGAATCGGAGGAACAGGGCGTCGGCAACGCCATCGCGAGCAACCTGTCTATGATGCTGAATGCGCCCATTCCCATGGTGTCGGTCATCATCGGCGAGGCTGGCAACGAGGCCGCGCTGGCGATGAGCCTGTCCGACCGCATTCTCATGCAGCAATACTCGATCTACTCCCCTATATCGCTGCACCACACGGTGGGAGGTCCCTCGAGGGAGCGGTATCTCACCCGCGAGGCTGCCGAGGCGCTGATGATGACGGCCCGGGATTGCCAGGAGCTGGGAATCATCGATCAGATCGTGCCCGAACCGGACGGGGGATCCCACCACGACCCACGGCAGGCCGCCGCCGACTTGGAGTACTCAGTCTATAAGCACCTGGCGGAGGTCAACCGGATTTCCACCGGGAAGATGATGAAGGAGCGCTACAAGAAGTTCCGCCAGATGGGCGAACTCAATCCGTTTGCGCACGAGGCCATCCAGCAGGAGGTGTCGGCGCTGTTGCGAATGCACTGGGCCGGCGAATCGGATGACGATGCCGAAATGGCGCTGGCCGGCGGTTCCGGGCAAACGCTGGCGTTGCCGGAAGGCCTGGAGCGCGAAGTTTCGTGAGGCGCTCAGGCCTCCAGGCCATGGGCTTTGAGGCTGCCGCGTAGCTGATCGGCTACCGAAGCGTATTCCGCACCCACGGTGGAGTCCACCAACACGGTGGGGCGGCTGGTGTCGCGGTAAGACGGGCGCAGCGACATACTGCCCAGGAACGGCGCGTCAATGTCGTCCGCGAGTTGCTTGCCGGCGCCTTCGCCGAAAATCTCGCCGCAGTAGTTTTCCACCACGCCGACCACGTTCAGGTTCAGCTTGCGGATCATGTTGATGCAACGCTTGGCGTCAACGATGGCCAGGTCCTGGGGCGTGCTGACCACGATAAACCCGTCCATGGGCAGGGTCTGCATGACTGTCAACGGCGAGTCCGAGGTGCCCGGGGGCAGGTCGATGATCAGGTAGTCCAGTTCGCCCCAGTCCGTAGCCTGTAGAAACTGGTTGATGGCGTTGTGAATCATCGGCCCGCGCCAGATGATGGCCTCGTCCTCGTTTTCCTGGAAGAACGCCATGGAGACGACCTTGACCCCGTGGCCTTCCGCCGGCGTTATCTGCCCCTCCCGGAAGTCGGGCTTGTCAAGGATACCCATCACGCGGGTGACGTTGGGGCAGTCGATGTCCACGTCCAGCAGCCCGACCCGTTCGCCCTGGGTGGCCAGCGTGGTCGCCAGGTTGCAGGCGACGGTTGTTTTACCCACGCCGCCTTTCCCGCTGTACACGCCGATCTTGGTGCGCACCGAGGCCAGGCGGTCGGTAATCTGACGCTTCTGCTCCCATTGGCGGCGAATCTGCTGCAAGCGAGCGTTTTGTTGCGCGTTGGGCTGCTGAGGAGTGGCCATCGTGCGGTTAATCTCCGGGTGCGGTGGGCGTGGCGGCGAGCGGCGCTAGATGCCGAGCATATTGCGGGCTTCTTCGCTGATCAGGTCGGGGGACCAGGGCGGGTCGAAGGTCAGTTCGATGTTGACTTCCTCGACGCCCTCCACGTCCTGCACCGCCCATTCGGCCTGCTGCGCGATATGGGGGCCCATGCCGCAGCCGGGGAAGGTCAGGGTCATCTGCACGAACACGTCGTTGGCGTCGCTGACCTGCACGTCGTAAATCAGGCCGAGGTCCACGACGTTGACCGGGATTTCCGGGTCATACACGGTTCTGAGGGCTTCATAGACTTCGTCGCGGTTAACCGTTGCCGGCATTTTGGGCCTCCTGCGATTTGAAGGTTGATACGTCATTATATCCGAAATACTAGCGCTACGGGCGGCGCGTGGGAATCTCGGTGCGGTCTTTTCGACCTGGCGCCGCATGAGCCCGAGTGTCTGTCAGTCCTCCACGAGTACCTTGACGTGTCCGACCACGAATCCTTCCGTATCGGAGGTGTGGAGGATTTCCTGCCAGAAGTTGAGATCATCGTCGTCCGTTCCGGCGGTCAGCGTGACCGTTTGCGGGCTGCCCCAGTTTTCCGGCGTGAACGTGAGTTCCTGCGCGCTGGCCGTGAGATGGCCGGTCGGTGCAATCGATAGCTCCACCACAACGTTCTCATCAGGCTGGGAAGCCAGCGCGACGCTGTAGGAACCGGTGCCACCCCCGGCAATGGTGAGGCTGTAGGCGCTGAGCACCGGCAACAACTCGGATACGTCTGCGCTCAGCGTTGAGCGGTTGGTGACCGCCTGCTCGTCGAAGTGCATCAGTGCGTTCCCGTCGTCATCGACCAGAATCCCGGGCAGGTCCCTGGCGAACACGTCGTCGTGGCTAACCGTGACCTGCTGGCCCGGCCTGATGAACGTGTCCATCTTGATGACCATTTCTGCGCCGGAGAACGCCGGCCCATGGGTGTAGGCCCGGTGTCCATCGACGAAAACGTCGATCAGAATCCGCGGGTAGGAACTCAGGGCAACACCGACGAAAGAACTCAGAGTGCGTATGTCGGGGCGAACGTGGACGTTTTCGCTGAAGGTAAGGGTTACCTCCTGGCCGTCCTGGGAAGTCTCTGCGCTGATTAAGACGGGCGGCACCACGCCAACCAAATGGCCATCGAATGTAACGGCGTCGTGGCGCAGGAGGACCTCGTTGCCCTCAGTATCCAGGATGGAGCCGCCGTGCAGGTTCAGCGAGTTCGCCACAAATGTGATGCCGTTGGCGTCTGCGTCGCCATCCTGCACCGTGTACCCGAAGGCCAGGACCTGCCCGGTGGAGGGCAAAGCAGCGTCGCCCGGGTTTTGAATACCCTGGAAGTCCGCCGCCACGGTGGAACCGCCCAGGTCCAGGGACAGCTGCGGCGTTCCGGTCACCGTGACTTCTGCGTCAAACCGGACCAACACCCGGATGGCGTCACCCGGCTCGTAGGTGTCGTCGTCTCCCGGATCGGAACCCACGGTGACTCCGGTCACATACACCTGTCCGGCGACTTTGTGGTCTGCCTGGCTCGCAAGCCCGGGGTACGTTGCCTCCAGTTCGATTTCTCGTCCCGACGAGTAAATGCTGCCGTCGTGGAAACTTTGGCCCTCTCCAGCGGGCAGGGCGAAGCCGTCCACATCATGGTCGTGGATCTGAACGTCGTATGCAAACTCGATGGTATTCGTCCCCGAACCGGTGCGGTAGATCGCCTCAACGTGGTGGTCGCCGATCTCCAGGGCAAGGGACGGCGTATCCTCGACGAGCACCGGGCGGTCATAGGTGAGCGAAACCGAAACCGTCTCTCCGGCGCGGTAAACGCCACCCGAGGCTGGAGTGGACGTTACGGCAACGGCGGTAACCTGGGGGCGTCCATCGACCTGATGACCAATCGCGTCGTCGAAGCCGATAATGTGCCCGGAGACGTCGTTTTCGGTGCCCGCCTGGTAAACGTGAGCGGCCATCTGTCCAAATCCGTCCCGGTCACGTTCGGGAAGCGCGACGCCGTCAAAGTCCAGGTCGGCAGACTGCACCGTGTAGGCGAAGACCAGGATGTCCGTGCCGGTTCCCCGGCTGTAGCTGGCGCTGCGCTGGGGGTTATCGCTGTCATCCAGTAGCATGGTAATCGACGGCTGGCCCACAACGTCCACCGCTTCATCGAACTCCAGCGCAATCTCTATGGTTTCGCCATATCCGTACACGTCGCCGCTGTCCGGGTCCGAAACAATCTCGCTGGCAACAACGGTGGGCAGCACGCCATTGACCCGGTGTTCGGCCTGGTGCCGAAGACGGGGAATGAGTTCGTTGACTCCGAACCTGGTGTCGGCTTCCCACACGTGTCCGCTGCCCACGAAAGCCGTTTGTCGCGGAACCGAAATGCCGTCAAGGTCCACGTCGTCCTGATGCACCGTGTAGCTGAACACCAGCGTGTCGGAGAAAGAACCGCGGTGATAGCTGGCCCATTTTTCGCTGTCGCCAACCTGGATTTTGATGGCGGGTTTCGGTTCGATGGACACAGAGCGGTCGAAGGTCAGTGCGATCATGACCTCCTCTCCGGGCGTGTAGTGGTCGCCGTCCGCCGGCTCGGAGGTTATGGCGACGCGCTTCACGTAGGCTCTGCCGTCCACCTTGTGATTGGCCTGGTCGATCAACGCGTCATAGATGATGTTTACCGGGTACTCGACGCCATTCTGTACATGCACGACCGAGCCTGAACCCAGGATGCCGTTCGTCTCGCCTGACTCGCTCACCGTGCCCGGAGCCACTGTGATGCCGGTGGCATCAAGATCCACCGCGTTGACCGTGTATTTAAAAACCAGGGTGTTGGTGCCTGACCCGCGATGGTATGGGGCCTGCTTCAGGAAACCGGGGCCGTCCCCAACTTTCAACCGCAGGTACACGGACCCGTTGACCTGAACCTCATGGCTGAAGCGGACTGCTACTTCGATGTCCTCGCCGCGCCGGTAGGTATCGCCGCGCTCGGGGGTGGATGCCATCCGCACGTTCGTGACGTGCGTTTGGCCGAGCACCTTTTGTCGAGGGCCGCCGGCCAGTCCGTGGTAGTTCTGGTTCAATTCGGCGTTAATCCGCTTCGCCACGATTTCCCCGGTGCCGCCGAACTCGCCCGACGGAACCGAAATGCCGTCCGGGTCAAGGTCCCCGGGTCCGACCCTATAGCGGAAAAACAGCGTCGAGTATCCGGACCCGAAGTGATAGGTGGCATGGCGGTTGGGCTCGTCCGCCGCGCCTTCCCCCACGTGCAGGCCCAGGGTTGGCGTTCCGCCGGTGACGAGCACATCCTCCGTGAAGTGCAGATGGAAGTCGATGATGTCGCCCCGTCCGAACGTGCCGTCGGAGGGAAGCGCGCTAATGCGGGTGAGGTATGAGCCCGGGCCGTCGTCGTCAACGATCTCGATTACACATTCCCCGCCGGTTCCGTCTTCGTCGGCGTTCTCAGCCACGACGGTGAACTGCTCCTTGAACTCGGAGAGATCATCCTCGGTGGTGTAGAAGGTACGGCCCATCCGGCCGTTCCAGCTCTGGAAACTATTGCTGGCCTGTCCTTCGTGATGGAGCGCGGTGTAGTCGGAATCGTCGGCGGTATCGCTCTCGGTAGTCCAGTACACCTTCATCGTCTCCTTTCGAAACGATATGGGTTTTCCGGAAACGCCGCCAGACTTGACCATGTGCAGACGGTAGGTGTCGCCCTCGCTGACCGGGTTTTCGTTGCATTCGATGTCGAGAGCTTTGGTGTAGGCCAATGCCGGGGACGGGGATTGTGCTGCCATCGCGACGACGACGGCCAAAGCCGCGAGAACCATCAATACCGAACGTTTCGCCGGTAGCAACCTGTTGGAAATCAAGATCAGAGTCCTCCACGGAAGTTATTGGGCATTCGGTGAGCCGATTTCACCGGCGCCGCATTATCCCCGAACCGGGCTTGGCGCTCTGTGCTTTGGCCGTTATGCACATGTGCATTTTCACGTTGCTGCGTTCGCCGCGGGCTTTTCAGCGTGGAGACCGGGGGCAGGGGAGGCGCCGTGCTGTGTCTCTTCTGGCGGATGTCCGGGTAAAATTACGCGCCGTATTTGAGCGAGTGGTGCGGAACATGTCGTTGGAACCGGACGCGCAACGCGTCAGGGCGGCCCAGGTGGGGCTGCTCATGAAGGGTTACCGGGAGTCGTTTGTGCCGGCACTTGGTCGGAAGGGGATCTCCCAGGAGGAACTCCTCAGGAGAATGGCCGATGTGGACGCGAACTATTCCCAGCGCTTCAGCCATACCACGGTGTCGCGTTGGGAGTCCGGCGCCACCCGTCCCACCGTCGAGCGGCTGCTGGTGTTTGGCAAAGCCCTCAACCTGACCGAGGACGAGGTCGAGGGCATGCTGCTGCTGGCCGGGTTTAGCGAAGGCAATCCGGCTGAATCAAACCAGTCCGAGGCGGGGAAAGCGGGTGCGGATTCCGCTTCTGCCGAAGGGTTTGAAGAGAGTGATACGACGGCGCAGAAACCTGGTCAGGCGGACCCGGTGCAAGGACGCGGGTTGATCCTGGAGGTGGGCCGGTTTTTCGGGCTCCGGTTCCTGCCGCTGGCGGCATTGATTACCGGTTTCCACTACCTGCTGTCATTGCTGGGGTGGAACCACAACTGGATGCCAATGATCTGCGTGGCGTTTGCGCTCCTGGTGGTGCTGGGACAGGGGTTCATCTTCGAGGACAAGGCCGCCGGCCTCAGGGAGTTCTACTGGGTGTCGGTTTTCTTCGTGCTCACCACGCCGCTGCTACAGTTTGGCCCGTTGGGGTTGGACCACTACAACTTTCACCTGGTGCCTGGCTGGGGCGGGACGATGCTGCCGTACCTGATGGCGCTGCTGGTGAACCTGGGGCTGTCCTGGATGGCGGGCCTGATGTTTCACCTGCTGTGGATATGGCGGTACCGCGACGGCACTGCCGTGGGAGGCACCGTGACCAACGCCGCCGCGGTCACCTGTCCTCCCCTGGGTGTCGTTTACATCGTCGTCGTGTTGATCACCAACTTCTCCGTCACGGTCCAGCTTGCGGTGGTGTTCGCCGCGCTGCCCATGGCCTTCTCCCTGCTCCTGGTTTTTCGGGACACCAGTGTTGCCTTCACGGAAGACGACCGGCGGGGGTTGTTCCAGGCGCTGGTGGTGGCGGCCTGCGTGTCCGCGACGGTGGGGATTGCGGTGATGATGTCGATATACCTGTCGCCGGACTTTCCGTCGGTGCTGCCGGACCACAACCTGGTGAGGTCGTGGGAACTGGACTTCGCGGCCCTGGGGTACACGCGGGAGGAGGCGCTGGAGCGGGTGAACCTTGGCTACATGTGGCATGCGATGTTTCTGCTGATCTACATGGCGTGCGTGGTGGGCGGACGGCTGTTCATGGAGGTCCACCGGATGGGAGACGGCGGAGAGGCGGCGCCGGACGGTGTAGCATAACGGGGAAAGCCGGATGTCCTTGGGAATTTCAGAGTTCGCGGTGTATGATTTCGCCACGAGACGAAGTACGACCGGGAGTTTGACGATGGTTGACCTATTGTTTGCCAATGGAACGGTTATCGACGGGACCGGCGCCGCCGGGTACCGGGGCAGCGTAGCCGTGACCGGGGATTCCGTGCAGGTGATGACGGGAGACGTGTCCTCAGTGGCGGCGGGGCGCGTGATCGACGCCAGCCGTTATGTCATCTGTCCCGGGTTCATTGACATGCACTCTCATTCCGACCTGAAACTGCTCACCGAACCCAGCCACGATGCCAAGATACGGCAGGGGGTGACCACCGAAGGGCTGGGCATGGACGGCTTGTCTTACGCTCCGACGACGCCCCGCGCGCTGGAGCAACTGCTGGTGTACCTGGCCGCAGTGAACGGGACTGCGCCGGACGGCGTGCGGTGGAGCAGCGTCGCCGATTTCCTGGCGCTGTTCGACGGCAACTCGTCCTGCAACGTGTTCCATTTCGTACCCCACGCGGCGATCAGGGTCGCCGTCATGGGTTGGTCATCGCGGCTGCCCACTGATTCCGAACTGTCGCAGATGCAGGATTTGACGCGACAGGGGATGCGCGACGGAGCCTACGGTTTCACCACCGGGTTGACCTACGCGCCGGGAGCGTACAGCGACACCGCTGAGCTAGCCGCCATCGCCACCGCCGCCGCTGAGGAGGGTGGCTTCTATTGCACCCACTCTCGCTACACGCTGGGCGACAGGTTGCTGGACCCGTTCCGCGAAGCCGTGGAAATCGGGCGGCGCTCCGGCGCGCCGGTGCATATCTCGCATTACCACAGCCCGGTGGCCGGCCTGGGAGCGCAGATGACCGCGCTGGTGGACGACGCGCGCAATCGGGGGCAGGACGTTACCTACGACCAGTACCCGTACCCGGCGGCGAGCACCATCCTGCACTCCCTGCTGCCCTACTGGGTGCATGCCGGTGGGCCGCAGGCTCTTCTGAACCGCATCGCCGACCCCAACGTCCGCGCGTTGATGGTGCAGGCCGTGGAGCCGCAGTGGGGCGGGCAGACGCTGGACAACTACATCTTCGCGCACATCGCGTCGGACAAGAACAAGGAGTGGGAAGGGCGTTCTCTTGAGGAATTGGCCCAGCATCGCGGCGGTCGCATGGTGGACGCCGTGTGCGACCTGCTGCTGGAAGAGGACTTGCAGGTGGCGTTCGTGGCCCGCACGGGCAACCTGGAGAACATCCGCGAAATCGCGTCGCATCCGGCCCAGATGATCGGCACCGACGCTATCCTGACCGGCGGGCGCCCCAATCCGCGCACCTATGGCACCTATCCCTACGTGCTGGCCCAGTTCGTGCGCGGCGAAGGACTGTTCTCGCTGGAAGAGGCCATTCGCAAGATGACGGGAGCGCCGGCCCAACGCCTGGGCCTAACCGACCGCGGAGTCATCCGCGACGGCGCAAAAGCGGACCTGGCATTGTTTGACCCTCACACGGTGGACACGCCGGCCACCTTCGACGATCCGGCGCAATTCCCGGTGGGTATCGACTACGTGGCCGTCAACGGCACGCTGGTGATTGACGACGGCGAGCATACCGGGGCGCGGCCGGGGCGGGCGCTGAGGAGCCGGTAGGGGCCAGAATCAAGACGTAAGTGGGGTGATCGTTACCATCCCGTTTGGTATCGCGTCTATGGTAAGCCGGCTGTTCCAAAGTAGAGCCATCCCAGCCAACGGATCGCTATCCACGCTATAGATGGGAATAACGCGTTGCTGGCCGTCCCAGGCGATACGCCCGGCATAAACGTCGTAATGGCTGATGGTACCGTCTGCCAGCACCGCCGGCTGGTTGGTTATGAAGGACAGGCCTAGTTGGGCAATCGTGCTGGAACCGAGAGTCAGGAAACCCGTAAATCCCGTATCTACGATGGCGTAGAATGATATGGAACGTTGCTGGTCCGAAGCATTGGAGATTGTTACGTTGATGATCGGCTTTCCCGTGACCGGAGGGTTATCAAGTGCGATTACGGCGCCGTTAATCATTGTTCTTCCAAAAGGCGCTGGAATAGCCGAAACTGTGGACGTAAGGATAACCCACCCGCTCCGACCACCCTACGGCGTTGGGGAACCGCTCCATAAACCGCTCCATCGCCGCGCATTCGTCCGCGTCGATTTCGTACCCGCCGGTCTCGATGTCGATGAAGATGACCTTGCCTTTGTCGGAGGGCGACAGATTGGGTAGGATCTGTTCCCGGAAAATAGCCCTCCCTATGACACTAATTTCGCTGGGAGCTCGTACTGCGGTCATTGGGGTTTCCTCTGCAATTGTCAGTTGCATATTAGCGTAGCGATTACGTGGGGTAGCGTCAATCACAGATGGCCGTTTTGGCCCATGGAGCGGTCAACGGCGCGAAGGTCATCAACAACGATCACCACACCAACGCTCTCCTCGGTCACGCCCTCCGCAACTGACGACATTAGCTGTTCCGATCAACATCCGCCAGAATATGCTCCGGTATTTTCGGTTGGGGGGGTGCGGAACGTTGGGCCAACAACTCGCGATACCGTTCTTCCCGCCGCTGTTCAACCAGTTTCCAGACTGCGTCCGTATAGGCCAACCAGGCGGTCATATATGCCTGCCGGTCGGGTTCATATAATTGCCAGTTCCTGAGAAACCAGCGACTGAAGCCAGGGTGGTTCTTTTCCATTTCTGACTCCCTGCGACTTAACTCGCCTCGTCGCCCAAAGAAATTTGGCACTCCCTCGATCGACGGTGGGAAAATGATTTTCCACTGGGGAACATTCGGCGCTCTGTAGAAGTCAATATCTTCACGCAGATCTTCCCATTCATCCCAACCGGCGGCTTTCACCCAAGCCGCCGCATCTTCATTGCCTAGCCGCTCCCAATCAACTTCCACCGCAGCCCGAAATGCAGCGTCCATGTCCCCGACCTTTTCCACTGCTGTCCGGATGTCGCCGTCGTCCAAACTGGCTTTCATCCGCTCGTGGCTCTCCGCTTTCGCTTGCAAAGCATCTCGGCAAACCTGCGAGATGTTCAGTTCCGGCTTCAGCGGCTCCAGCCGCTTCATCAATTCGTTGGGGATGTTGATGCCAATGCGAACCATTAGAGCCTCCGTCATCGGGTGTATGCCGTATGTCTTTATTAAGCATACGGCATACAATTGGCGACGTCAATGAGTCTCTTCTCAAACTGCTAATCGACCCCGGTTGCCCCTCCCCGCCCCATAGGGCATAATTGCGGCCTGAATTTACGCAAGCATAACGCCGGCTGGGCCGGCCGCGAGGCGCATCATGGACTTTGAACCCCGTTATACCGCTGAGCAGGAGGCGTTCCGCACCGAGGTGCAGGAGTGGCTTCATGAGAACATTCCGGCCGGCATCGAGCATCCTGCCGACTCCATTGACCTGACCTACGAGCAGTACCAACTGCGCCGAGACCTGGGGCGCAGGCTGGGCGAGAAGGGCTGGCTGTGGCCTACCGCGCCGGAGGAGTACGGCGGCGGCGGCTTGACCGTTGACCATTCGGTGGTGCTGGAAGAGGAGATTGACGGCTACAACCTGTCGCTCCCACCCTACTACGACTCGGGCGGACGCCTGGGCGGCAACTCCATCCTGGTCTGGGGTTCGGAAGAGCAGAAGCAGGAATTCCTGCCCAAGATTTTCAAGGGCGAGATTCGCACCTGGCAGCTGCTCACCGAGCCGGAGGCCGGCTCCGACCTGGCCAACGCCAAGACCTCCGCACGGCGCGACGGCGACGATTATGTCATTAACGGCCAGAAGGTTTACGTCGGCAGCGCCCACGGCTCCGATTACATGTGGACGATCACCTGCACCGACCCCGAGGGAGACCGCCACCACAACCTGAGCTGGTTCATGGTGCCGTCCGACCTGCCCGGCATCAGCGTGTTCCCCATGGACCTGCTGTCCTCGGCCGGCGAGTCCGGCGCGGGTTCCGGCGTCAAGAACATCGTCTATTTCGACAACGTGCGGGTTCCGGCGCGTAACCTGATCGGCGGCGAGAACGAGGGCTGGAAGGTCGCGACCACGCACCTGGAGTTGGAACACGGCACGGGCGGCAAGATCGGCCGCAACTGGATCGTTGACCGCATCTTCGAATACTGCAAGACCAACAACCGCCGCGGCGAACCGCTGAGCAAGGATGTGGACGTTCGGGAGCGGCTCATCGACATCTACATCGATGCCGAGATCGGGCGGCTGTTCCAGCTGCGGAACTACTGGATGCGGCACAGCGGCGCGCACATCACCTACGAAGGCCCGCAAGCCTCGTACTTCCGCAAGCAGTCCGGCCTGCGCATCGCCACCGGAATCCTGGACATTCTCGGTCCCGCCGCGCTGACCAAGGACTCGCAGTGGGGCGCCGGCGAGGGACACATCGAGGCGCACCAACGGGCGGCGATCATTGCGCTGCACCCCGGCGGCACCACCGACATCCAGAAGGTGATCATGTCCCGGCGTATCGGAATCGGTCGCCAGCAGCGGGAACGCGCCGGCGCGTTGGCATAACAGGAGCAACTAACCAATGGACTTGTCCCTGACCGAAGAACAGGAAATGCTGAAAGCGGCGGTGCGTCGCTTCGTGGACACGGAGTACCCCAAGGAAACGCTGCTGGAACTGGCCGCCACCGGCCAGAACGCTCCGTCGGAACCGTGGTCGAAACTCGCGGCCACCGGCTGGTTGGGCATCGTCATACCCACCGAGTATGGGGGAGAAGGCGGATCGTTTACCGACGCCGGCGTGCTCTTTGAAGAGTTGGGGCGGGGCCCGGTGCCCGGCCCGCACCTCAGCAGCGCCGCCCTAGGCGCCCTGACCATTCTGGAGGCAGGGACGGAAGAACAGAAACGCTCTCTGCTGCCCGACGTCGCCGCCGGGCGGCGCACCATTTCCCTGGCCATCACCGAAGCCGACTATCAGTGGGACGAGTCGGACGTGCAGGCCATCGCCGCCCCCGACGGCGACGGTTATCGCATCTCCGGCACCAAGGTGTACGTGTACGACGCCGCGGCGGCCACGGACATCATCTGCGCCGTGCGCACCGAGAACCGGCAGCACGTCGGACTGGCGTTGATTCCCGCCGACGCGCCCGGGGTTTCCATCCGCAAGCTGGAGGGATTCGCGTGGAACCTGGCGGAGGTCAGGCTGGACGGCGTGCAGATAGGGCAGTCGGCGGTTTTGTCGGGCCGCGCCATGCCCGGGTCCAGCCCGTTCTCAGGCGGTTGGCTGGCGCTGGAGCAGGCGGTCGCCACCGCCATACCGCTGTTGTGCGCCTACCAGGTTGGCGGTTCCCAGCAGGTGTACGAAATGTCGGTGGAGTACAGCCGGACGCGGATTCAGTTCGGCACGCCCATCGGCAGGTTCCAGCGGGTGCAGGACCACATCATCAACCTGGTCAACGAACTGGACTCAGCGCGCTGGACCACCTACGAGGCCCTGTGGAAGCTGGACACCGAACGGGAAGCCGCGGACAGCGTCCACCTGGCCAAGACCGTGAGCAGCGCCGCCTACTACAACGCCTGCAACCACGCCCACGAGGTACACGCCGGCGTGGGCAGCACCACGGAATACGGCCTGACCCTGCACACCACCGCGTCGCGCACCTTGTACCAGTTCCTCGGCGACCCGAAATTCCACCGCCGACGGCTAGCGGACGCTCTGGGCCTGTAACTCCGTTCAGGCGTCGCCCATTCCCTTGAGGGCTTCTCGCACCTCGGCTTGCAGAGCTTCAAACACGTCGCCCACGCTGCCGCGGGCGTCTATGGTCACAAAGTTGTGCTCCTCGGCAAGGGTGCGGAACTCCTGCAGCAAGGCGCTTTGATACCTGATGAAGTTGTCGTGCAGATCCGGCCCGCGCAGGAAATCTTCGCCCGATTCCCAATGGTCGAGCTGTCGAACCGCCAGCACACGCGGCAGCAATTGTTCTACGTCCACGTCCAGGTATAGCACCCGGTCAGGCACCACCGCGAACTCAAAAACGTCGTCGAGCCAGCGGGCCGGCACGCCGCGCACCCGCGCCCTGGCGATGATCGAGAATATGTAGCGATCCACCAGCGCCACCATGCCGGTGCGCAACGCCGGAACGATATTCTTTTCCAGCCGGTCCCAGAAGTCGGTGGCGTAGAAAAGGTTCAAAGTGAGGGCGTCAAGGGTGTTGCCCCGCATGGCCCGGTTGATGCCCGTAGCCGCCAACTCAGAGCGGCGGAATCCGGTGACCGTTACGGCGTAACCCTCGGCTTCCAGCCATTCCTGCAACATTCCAATCTGAGTGGAACGGCCCACGCCGTCGGTGCCTTCGATCACGATGAGCCGGCCCGGGGTCGGCTCTCCGGCTACACTGGGTGGCGTATGCCCATAAAACTTGATCTCGTCCATCTCACGGCTCCGGGTTGACGGCAGTATAGAGTGCGCGGAAGCGTCTTACAGGTCGGCCACTTCCTGCTCGGTAGGTCGGCGGGTCATGGGCGGCCTGATGTACCGGCCACTCAGCCCGGCCTTGCCCAGAGCTTCCGGGAGGCTCTGGCCGCGCACCGCCATGGAGTCTTCGAGCAGCGGCTCCACGTACCGGCGTACCAACTGCTGCTGCACGGCGATGGGCTGCGTTGCGTCGATTGTCATCAACCCGAATTCCTCGGTCATGGCGTCGTATTCGTCCAGCAGCTTGCCCTGGAAGATGCGGAAGGACTCTTCCCGGTCGTTGGAAAAGCCCATGTCCTGGCCGGATTCGTAGTAACCCAGTTCCTCCCGTCCGGCGTTGATCCGCTGGATGGAAACGTCCAGCGGGACCTTGAAGTACAGCCCCAGGGTGGGTTGCACGGCGAACGAGTAGATGCGGCGCAGCCAATCGCGGTTCACGCCGCGGGCCGAATCCCGGGCGAACGCGGTGTAAACGTACCGGTCGGCGAGGACCGTGGCCCCTGCGCGCAGGGCCGGCAGTATCTGGGCATGGACCCGGCTGGCGAAATCGGCGGCGTGAATGAGGCTGAAGGACATGGGCGTCAGCAGTTCTTCGGTTTTGCCCCGCTTGGTGGTGCGCCGAACGATGGGGGACGAATTCCACTCGGTGAAAACCGTTACGAGGTTCCGGCTGTTCAGCCACTTTTGCAGCAGGTCGATCTGCGTGCTTTTGCCCGAGCCGTCAATCCCTTCCACGATAATCAGGGTGCCCGGATATTCCCCGTCGTCCGGGTGCATCCCGAATCGATCTCCCATTTTGTAAGCCAGATGCCCTTGAAGCCTGGTCATGATTCGCACCTCACAAAGTCGATTTCCTCCCCGAACTCTTCCAGCCACCGTTCGCGCACGTTTTCCCCGGCGGTTCGGGACCATGACGGCGTGGTTACCACCAACATACCATTTTGCCGGATAAAGCGCACCTGTGATGCGGAACAGCCATACGGCAAACGACTGTCGAGTTCGTCGATGACCGTGAGCGCGACGGCGGCCTGACCGATCAGCTTGATGTCGTCCCGGCTCAGCAGCCTGGAACGGCGAAAGCGCGGAGGCAGTTTCCTGCGCTCAGTAGTCAACAGAATCGCCGCGAGAAATGCCGATTCCTCATGCGTGAATCCGGGCAAGTCCGTACGCACGATTACGCTGGCCGTCCGGTTGGCCCGATTGTAAAAGTCCATCGCGTTGCCGATATCCAGCACGAACGCCGCGCATTCCAGCGCATCGCAGATGCGCCGGTTTTGCGCCCCCCAAACCGACGCGCCCAGGCCGCGCGCCAAAGCAGCCCGTCTTTTGCCGCGCTGCGAAAACCTAGGTACGAACCGTCCGACCAGGTCAACGAGCGACGCCATTCGCACAGTCGCGAGCGGTGGCACGCTGACGGGCCAATCCGTCGGCAAAGGCTCCGGCAACCTGGCCAGACCTTCCCGAAGTCCCTGGCCCGACACGATCATGGAATCGGCGCCGGTGTATTGAGACAGCGCGTGCGCTGCTATCGCGCCGCCAACGATGGAATGCCCGCGTTCCGGGTTCATCCCGTTGATGCCGGCACGCTCGCTGAGAGAAGCGGCGGTCAATTCGCGGGTGAGTCCCGCCAACGAACCGGCGTCCATTTCGTAACCGTGCATCCTGATGATGGGGTATGGCTCCACACCCCGGAGCAGCCTGGAGAGGAGCCGCACCGAGCCGCCGGAGCCGACCAGCACATCTCCATCGCTCAGGCGGGGAACGCCGGCCGCTGCCAACGTGGCGTGGACAAATTCGTAGGCGGCGTGTACGTCCCCGGCATCGGCCAAGTCGGTCAGGTGAAACTGGTTGGCGATACGCAGGCTGCCCAGCGGCAGGGACACGCTCCAACGCATGGCGCGTTCGCTGAACCGGACAATCTCCATGCTGCCGCCGCCGATGTCCGCTAGAATGCCGTCGGATGCAGGCAACCCGTGGATAGCGCCGATGAAGCAATAAGCGGCCTCGTCCGAGCCGTCGATGATCCTTAGCGGTATGCCAAAACGATTCACGGCGGCGTCGATGATGGCGGTCGCGTTTCCCGATTCGCGGAGGGCCGCGGTGCCGACGGCATGGATGGTTTGGACTCCATACCCGCCCGCCAGCAGAGCGAAGTCTTCCAACGCATCGACGGCGCTGGCGACTCCAGACTCGTCCAGCGCTCCCTTGTCGTCAATGTGGCTCATCAGGTTCAGGTTCACCCGTTGTTGGGCGACGATCTCGATGCCGCCTCCGGGATTGACCTGCATCACCACCGCGCGCGCCGACCCCGACCCCAGGTCGATTATCGCGGTATATTTCGGCACCGCGTCTCCCGAATCCGGGAGGCTGCTCGCAACACTCTCCCAGTCGGGAGCTTCGGCAAAAATAATGCCCGTATCCGAAAGGGGTACGGGCCGCTCAACAAGTTGGTCGCTCATCACCGCTATCGCTCCGATGCCGGCAAGGCGGCGATCTCCGATTCCAACCGTTCGATGTCGGCTTCATCGAGGTTGAAATACTTGGCGTCCGGGTGGTGAAAAACGACGGCGGAGACCGAGCCTTCGGGGTCCATCATGTAGCCGTCCGTCAGTTCCACGCCGATGTTTTCGGTGACATCCAGCAGGCGAAAGAGCTTGTCCTGATCCTCAAGGCGCGGACACGCCGGATAGCCAAACGAGTAGCGTTTGCCCCGATAGTTGGCGCGGAACAGGTCGCGCAGTTCCTCCTCGCCGTTGACCTTCAGGCCCGACGGTTCGCCGATGTTCCACATGCTGCGGATGCGCTTGTGCAGCAACTCCGCAAAGCCTTCCGCCGACTCAATAGCCAGGGCTTGCAGGGTGTGGGAGTCGAGGTAGCGCCCGTCATTCTTCCACCGCTCGGACAGATCGCGTACACCAGGGCCGATGGTCGTAGTGAACATCGCCATGTAGTCGTTGGGGCCTTCGCCGGTTGGGCGCGCATAGTCGGACAGACACAGCCCGTCTTTGCCCTGTTGCCGTCCGAAATAGAATCGTTCCAGTTCCGTCGTGCCGTCCGCCTCGTACACGATCAGCCACTGCCCATCCGACCGGCACGGGAAAAACTTGAACACCCCGTTGGCGGATATGTCGGAGCGGGACAGCATGATGTCCTCGACCCGCTGCACCTGCCGCCGCAATTCCACGGCCTTTGGTTCGTCGTTACGCAGCGCTTCCCAGAAGCGGCCGCGATACCCCAGGTGCCTCACGTACAGCATCTGCGGGTTGATGTACCCGAAAATCTCGTCGAGGTCGTAATCTTCCAGGACGTGGAGACGCAAATCCGGCGGGCGGGGAGAATCCTCCAACGCCGCCACAGCAGTCAGCGTTTGCTCAACAGACATGGCCGACTAGCTCCGTGCCGCAACTTCCTGCTGCAACTCCGCGCTTTCCGACACCAGCCGCGCCGCCAGCAGTTCCCGCTCGTCGTCGTCCTGTATCGTGTTGGCCAGCGCCAACCCGCTCATGGCGTCGGGCGAGTACGCGACCAGGCCGTCATATTCGGGGGCAATGCGGAGGCGCGTGAACCGGTTGGACAGGGCTGCGCCGCCCACCAGCACCGGGGCGCGGATGCCGGCGGTGCGGAAGTCCTGCACCGTTTCCACCATCATTTGCGCCGATTTCACCAGCAATCCCGACAAGCCGATGATGTCCGGCTGGTGCTCCCGGTAGCCGGCGATGAGCTCCTGTGCGGCGACCTTGATGCCCAGGTTGACCACCCGGTAGCCGTTGTTGGACATGATGATCTCAACGAGGTTCTTGCCGATGTCGTGCACGTCGCCTTTCACCGTAGCCAGCAAGACACAGCCGCGAGTGGCCGCGTCGCTGCGCTCCATGTGAGGTTCCAGGTGCGCCACCGCCGCCTTCATTGCTTCGGCGCTTTGCAGCACTTCCGCCACGATGAGCTGGTTGGCGTTGAATTGACGGCCCACTTCGTCCATGCCGGCCATCAACGGGCCGTTGATGATCTCCAACGGCGCGCGATCCTGGAGCGCAATGTCCAAGTCGTCGGTCAATCCTTCCTTGCTGCCCTCTATGATGCACTGCGCGAGCCGCTCGTCCAATGGCAACGCCAAACGCTCTTCGGCAGTGGCGCGCGGCGCGCGGTCGCGGAAGTGCGCGGCGAACGCTGCCACCGGATCCTCGCCACGATTCCAGATCAGGTCTTCCGACAGCCGCCGTTCTTCCTCGGGGATGGTGGCGTACCTCTGCATCATTTCAGAGTTGACGATAGCCATGTCCAGGCCGGCCTGGGTGCAGTGATACAGGAACACCGAGTTGAACACCTCGCGCCCGGCGGCCGGCAGTCCAAAGGACACGTTGGAGATGCCCAGGACGGTCTTGGTGTTGGGCAGAGCTTCCTTGATCAGGCGCACGCCCTCGATGGTTTCTGCGGCGGAACCGACGTAGTTCTCGTCCCCGGTGCCGGCGGGGAACACCAGCGGGTCAAAGATTATGTCCTGTTCGGGCACGCCGTATTTTTCGGTGAGCAAGCGGTGGGAACGCTGCGCGATTTCCACCTTGCGCTCGCGGGTGATCGCCTGGGCCTGGTTCGGGTCATCGTCAATGCAGCCGACAACCAGTGCCGCGCCGTAGCGTCGCGCCAGGGGCACCACGCGCTGGAACCGCTCTTCGCCGTCCTCCAGGTTGATGGAGTTGATGATTGACTTGCCCTGCAACCGTTTCAGCGATTCCTCAATCACGGCGGCGTCGGTGGAGTCAATCATGATCGGCGCTTTGACCCGACGGTTCAACTGGTCAAGGAACTTGATAACGTCGGCGGTTTCGTCGCGGTCGGGGTCTTGCAGGCATACGTCCAGCACGTGCGCGCCGTTGCGAACCTGGCGCCGGCCGATTTCCGCCGCCTCTTCAAACCGGTCATCGCTGATGAGCCGCTTGAACCGCCGACTGCCCAGCACGTTGGTGCGCTCGCCGACCACAGTGGGCCGCGTGTCCTCGTTGACCACCACGGCCTCGATACCCGATACGCGGGTTTCCAACGGAGCCGTCGCCTCTCGTGGAGACTTGCCGGACATCGCTTCGTCGATGCGGCGGATATGGTCCGGGCCGGTCCCGCAGCAACCGCCGGCCAGGTTCAGCCAGCCGTTTTCGGCGAAGCGTTGCAACGTTCCCGCCAGCATCTCCGGCGTTTCGTTGTAGTTGCCGTCCTCGTCGGGGAGGCCGGCGTTGGGTATGCACGCGATGCTGAAACGCGACAACTCCTGCAGAGTACGCAGATGGTCGGTCATGAACTCGGGGCCGGTGGCGCAGTTGAATCCGACCCACAGCAATTCCCGGTGAGCCAGCGAGGTGTACAGCGCCTCGGCGTCCTGACCGGCCAGCAGCGTGCCCATGGGCTCGATGGTGCCCTGCACGGCAACCGGCACGTCGCTATCCAACTCGGCCTGCGCGCGGTCGATGCCTTCCAACCCGGCCTTGACGTTGATGGTGTCCTGGCTGGTCTCAAGGAGCAGCACGTCCGCGCCGCCCTCAATCAGGCCGGCGGCTTGCTGATGGTAGTCCGCGGCCAGTTCGTCAAAGGTCAACCCGCCGGTCACAGATATGGTGCGGGTCGTCGGCCCCATGGCGCCGGCGACGAACCTGGGCCGGTTGGGTTCACGGGTTGTCACATCGTCGGCGACCTGGCGGGCGATTGCGGCGCCGTCCCGGTTGATCCGCCGGGCATGTTCGGCCAGGTCGTACTCGCCGAGCACCAGGGCAGTCGCGCCAAACGTGTTGGTTTCGACGATGTCGGCGCCGGCCTCAAGGTAGTCGCGGTGGATTTCCGCGATCACGTCGGGGCGGGTGATGTTCAGGTACTCGTTGCAGCCTTCGTAGTCGGCGCCGCCAAAATCATCCGGTCCCAAACCCCTCGCCTGAATCTGTGTTCCCATCGCTCCGTCGATGATCAAAATGCGTTTTGGTAGGAGCGATTTCAGTTCATTGATGCGTTCTGAAGAATCCATAAATCACAATCGTTTGTAGTCAATTCGTAATCAAGGCTACCTTCATTCGCTTGGCGTGTCAAACTTGGCCCGGCTTGTGAGGCGCTGAAAAAGCCGGTTTTTCTGCCTCTGCGCTAGGCGAAATAATCTGCCAACTCGCGACGGTTCCGGTCCAGCCAGGCCACGTTCAGCGCGATGCGTTCCAGCGCCTGACGGATGGTTCGCTCGGCTGCCGGCGTGGGGTGATTCTCGAAGAAGCCTGCCACGTCATCACGCTTTTCGTTGGTGGTGAAGGAATTGGTGATGGCGACCAAACGCATCAGACCGAATCCGCCCCCGCCGTAACGCCGGTCAAATTCGTCCCACTGCTCCTTCAGGAAGTCCCAGGCCAGGTCACGGCCCCGGTTGTTGGCCGCCACCGCCGACACCACGAAGATGGTGTCCTGCAACCTCACGTCGTCGGTCAAGGCGCGATCCAGAGTTTCGCGCAAAAGGTCCTGCTGCTGGAACCGCGCCAAGGACATCAGCAGCCGGATTTTTTCTTCGTGCAACTCCGCCGCCCGCTCCAGTTCCCAGATGCGGTCGTACACGGCCCGGTCGCCCTCCTGGGCCACGAGGCTGAAAACGACACCGCGCAGGTCGGGGCGCACGTTGGCCGCGTCGTCCTGATACCGGTCAAACATCTCCTGGGCCTGCGCGATTACGGCAGGGTCGCCATAAACGCCGGCCTGGCTGAGCACGGTGGACCGCAGGAGCGAGTCGAGGTGTCCTTCGCCAGCCTGTGGCTCCCAACCCGAACGCTGGGCGGCGGGAGCGAACAGTTGCCGTCCGAACGCCCGGAAGGCTTCCAGGCACGGCTCCTCGGCGATTAGCCCTTCGATCTCCCGGAGGTTCGTCGCCAGGTCGCTCCAAACCGAGGCGTCGCTTTCGTTCTGATACGCCTCCGCCAGCGTCAGGAACCGGGTTACCGGCAGCAGGCCGGCTTTGGCGAGGGCGTAGGCGTCGTTCTGTATGCCCAGCCGGTCGGTGGCCGGCAGCGTCCGGCTCTCGATCACCGGAACCAGCCGGTCCCAGTCCGCATCGGTGTAGTTCACACGGTAAAACCCGGTTTGCTCAGGGTTCACCTTGAACCAGTCGGGTTCTGCCGGGGTTTGCACCGCAACGGTGCCCGTCGCCGCGTTGACCAGGGTTGCCGTAACTCCGGCGCCTTCCGCCGCAACTGTGATGGGAACCGGCCAGACCTGTTCCTCGTCGTCCTCGCCCGCGCCGTCGCCCAGCACGGAATCGAACACGAACCGTTCCTGCTTCACTTCCAGCGTCAGGCCGCCATCCGTGGCGGTCGCCGCCACGTCAAGCACCGGGTAGCCCATCTGGCCAGTCCAACTGCTCATGATGGTGTTCACCGGCTGGCCGGAAGACTCTTCCAGGGCGGTCCAGAGGTCGGTGGTGCGGGCGTTGGCGTAGGAATGGCGGTTGAGGTAGATGTTCAATCCGGTCCGGAAACTGCTGGGCGTCAGGAAGTGCTCCAGCATACGCAGCACCGAGCCGCCCTTGCTGTAGCTGATGGCGTCGAACAGCTGGCTGACTTCCGCCGGGTTCAGCACTTCCTGCTCGATGGGGTGCGAGTTTTTCAAGCCGTCCAGGTTGAAGGCCCGGTTGGTGTCCATGTTGACGAACTGGGTCCACATGGACCATTCGGGGAACAGCCAGTCCACGGCCTTGGTGCCCACCCAGGTTGCGAAGCTCTCGTTGAGCCACAGGTCATCCCACCACTCCATGGTCACCAGGTCGCCAAACCACATGTGCGCCATCTCGTGGGCCACAACCTCCGCTACTCTCTGCCGCGTCCCGGCGGACGAGTTGGCCGGGTCCACCAGCAGGGCGGTTTCCCGGTAGGTGACGCAGCCCCAGTTCTCCATGGCGCCGGCCGCGAAGTCCGGGATGGCCAGGTGGTCCAGCTTGGGCAGCGGGTAGGGAATCCCGAAGTAGTCGTTGAAGAACGACAGCAGCTTGACCGATGTATCCAGCGCGAACTGTCCCTGCTCTTCCTTGCCCCGGGTCATCCAGATGCCAACAACCGTGCCGTCCGCCGCTTCTTTCTCGATGTGCGTCAGGTCTCCGATGACGAACGCCAACAGGTAGGTGGACATGATCGGAGTGGTGTCGAACTTCACCGTTTTGACGCCCGGCGAGTCCCCGGCCTTCTCCTCAATGATCGGCGTGTTGGAGACGGCGGCCATCTCTTCCGGAACGTTCAGCGTTACCTGGAACGTGGCTTTCACCGCCGGCTCATCCCAACACGGCAACGAACGCCGGGCGTCGGTCGCTTCAAATTGGGTGGTGGCCAGGTAAGCGGTTTCTCCTTCCGGGTTGGTGTATTGGCTGCGGTAGAAACCGCGCAGCTTGTCGTTCAATTCGCCGGTGAACTTCATTCGCAGGCGCTGGTCGCCCACCAGTCCATCCGATGGCATTCCGGCTATGCCGATAGTGGCGGTTTCCGCGTCGGCGTTGTAAGAAATGCCGGATGCCGGCTGTTCGTGTTCCCCGTCAACGTCCGTCCAGCTCACCGACGCCGATTCGATATCGATCTCGGCGCAATTCAGCATGATCTCCGTCGTGCCCGGTTCCATGCGAACCGTGATGTCCACGTCGCCCGCGAAGGTGAAATCGTCAAAATTCGGCGTGAGCGTCAAGTCATAGTGAGTGGGGCGTACATTGTCGGGCAGGACGACGGCTTCTGCGGACGGCATTGGGCTTTCCTCCGGGGCTGCTGGTGGATTGGGAAATGCGGCGCAAGTTTATCATACGGCGCGTCGGGGCAGGTTTCGCTGGCGCGTTGCTTGTGCGCCGGCAACGATTCGGGAATAATAGGCCCGGCCAGAAAGCGACCGGCTTTAGCGCCAACTCATAAAGAACGTTCGGCTCAATGGAGCAAAGGTCGAATGCACCACGAAGCATTGCTGTCCCTGGGACTTTTGGTAATCGCCACCAAACTCGCGGAGGGCGTTTTCCGCCGCCTGCGGTTGAATGCGATTGTCGCCTACGTAACCGCCGGATTACTGCTGGGTCCGGTTCTCGAATTGTCTGGCATCTGGTCAATTGACTCTTCGGGGCACCTGGAGCTGCTGCTCACCCTCGGAGTGTTTATTTTCTTCTTCCTGATCGGGCTGGACGAAATCGACATCTCCAGTTTCATGGCAACCCTCCGGGGCCATTACTTCCTGACCGCCATACTGTCGGTGATCTTGTCCATGGGTGTCTCCATGTTGGTCACCACCGATTGGGTTTTTGACTTTGGGCTCAGCCTGAACTTTACCGAAGCCGTGGCGCTCGCCGGGGTTCTGTCCATGACCAGCCTCGGCATAGTGGCCAAGGTCCTTTCGGACGAAGGCCGCCTCAAAGAGCCGCTGGGCTTGCAGATCTTTACCGTGGTCGTGATCGCGGAGTTGATTACCCTGCTGCTGATCGGGTTCAGCATCGGCGAACACGCGCACGAATTGTCCGTTACCGGCATCCTGATCCTGTTGGGCAAAATCGCGGCGTTTGCCGTTGTCTCCTGGATCCTGTCATCCCGCGTTCTGCCGCCGGTCGTCTCCCTGCTGCAACGTTTGATACAGGTCCCGCAGCTGTCGCTCGGTCTGCTGATCGGCATTCTGTTCCTGATGGTGTACGGCGCGGAGCTGATGGGCCTGCACGGCTCGCTGGGCGCGCTGCTGTTCGGCGCGGCGCTGTCCGGGCTGTCCTACCAGGCGCGTCGGGAGATCATCCCCGGGCTGCGCAGCGTCGCCGAGGGATTCTTCGTTCCACTGTTCTTCGCCTCCGCGGGACTCCATTTCAGCTTCTCGTTTGTCGAGCTGAACCCGTGGACCATGTTGGCGTTGGCGCTGGTTCCGTTGATTGGCAACTTCATCGGAGCTTTCATCGGGGCCTACGTGGCCCGCCTGACCGTCCCCTACGCCGTTGCGTCCGGCCTCATGGGCAAGGGCGTGGCGGAAATTGCCCTGCTGCTGGTGCTGTGGGAAACGGGAACCATCGACGAGGCGGTGTTCTCGTTCCTGGTCCTGGTGATGTTCTGCTACATACTGCTGATGCCGCCGGTGATTACTTTCGCGGTGAGCCGCGCCAGCCGGAAACCGGACTTGCCCACGAGCCTGGACGACATTCCCTCCAACGTGGCCGGTTTCACCCTGGACGAGAATATGACCGTTGACGCCATCCTGGACCGTTCGCGAACCCATCCCGACCCGTCGCTGTCGGTCAGGGATTTCACCGAGCGTTGGATCGTGCCTCACCAGCACGATTACGTGGTTGCGGAAAAAGGCTCCCTCGCCGGGGTAGTATCGCTGGAATTGCTGCGGTATCGGCCCAAGGGTACCTGGGGTCATACGCCCCTCAACGACGTCTTGCGTAGCGACACTCCCATGGCCTGGCCGGATGAACCCGTTGAAGACGTGCTGCACCGGATGTCCGAGAACGGCGTCTCGGTAATACCGATAATTGAGAGGGACTCTGAAAAGTTCCTGGGGTCCGTCACCAGCAACGACATCATCGAGCTCATGACCCTGGAAGCGACGGGCGCACACTGAAACGGCATCGCGGCCCGCAGTGCTATAATACCCGCGCCGTATCGTGATTCCTGGGCGCGCCCCCGCGCCGCCCCTGCTTGAGGAGGATTAAATTGGCCGCCCGAACCATGTTCGAAAAAATTTGGGATGCCCACGTGGTGCACGAAGAACCGGGGCAGCCGTCGCTCATTTACATCGACCTGCACCTGGTGCACGAGGTGACGTCGCCCCAGGCCTTTGACGG
>JAJDWF010000110.1 GCA_022825745.1 Dehalococcoidia bacterium
GTGTCTGATTCCGCTGCAAGCGCCGATTTGAGCCGTGGACACGGCCATGAAGGAGCACCGGCTCTGGGGCAAGGCCGCAGCCTCTCGACCCCGCCCGCGTCCCCCAATGGCACCCATTGCCGTTTAACGGTGTACCGGAAATCGTGGTAATGTCGCATCCGCCGTCATCGTGAGCTTTCGGCCTTTTCGTGACCTTGAACCCCTCCGGGTTCTGGAGACGCCAATGAAAGTTGGATGGACGGTTATGTTAGCGAACTATCTCGGGCAGGGTCGGACGCCACGCTACAGGGACATTCGAGACATGGCGAGGCAGGCGGAAGCAGTCGGCTTCGATTCCGTCTGGCTGTACGATCACCTGCTGTATCGCAGTGATGGCCGCGCCGCGATTGGTATTTGGGAATGCTGGACGATCCTGTCCGCCTTGGCTGAAGCGACCGAGCGTGTCGAATTAGGAACCCTCGTTGCCTGCAATTCGTTTCGCAACCCGGCTCTGTTGGCCAAAATGGCGATCACGCTGGACGAGGTCAGCAACGGTCGTTTCATTCTGGGGCTCGGGGCCGGCTGGAACAAGGCGGAGCATGACGCGTTCGGCATCCCGTTCGATCACTTGGTCGGCCGATTTGAAGAAGCGTTGCAGATCATCCGGCCCTTGCTGAAAGAAGGCCGGGTAGATTTCAAGGGAACCTATTATCAGGCGGCGGATTGTGAAATCACACCGCGCGGACCACGCGATGGCGGCCCGCCGCTCATGGTGGGCAGTTTCGGCCCGCGCATGCTGCGCTTGACTGCTCAGTATGCCGACATGTGGAATACGGCCTACCTGCATCGCCCGTCCTCCCTCAACGAACCCCGCGCTCAACTGGAAGCGGCCTGTGCTGACGTGGGCCGCGACCCGGCTACGCTCAACGTGACCGCACTCATCGCACTCGGCTATCCTGACCTGGGTGCCCTCCCCAACGTCGCGGAAACATATCTTACCGGCTCCGAAGAAGAAGTCGCCGCCGCACTCCAGGACTATGCCCGGATGGGCGTCACGCATCTCATGTTCCACGTTGAACCTTACAAGGCCGAGGCACTCTCACGGTTGGCGGCATCGGTCGAGTTGTACCGACAAGGTGAGACTGGCTGAAGCATTCCAGAAGACCGGACAGGGTGCCCGAAATCGTTGTCGGCGACCCAGGCCAACTCCATTTCCAGTCGCTGACTCTACAGGTTGACCGCGGAATGCCTTATTGTCCACTGACGCCTCTGCCGCCTTACGACGGGGGCGCCATATCTTCAGGCGCCACGTCGCGGACGTGCTGGGCAAAGAACCAGTGGTGCCCTTCCGGGTCCTCGGCCCCGTAGCGGCGGTCGCCGTAGAACTGGTCCTCGGGTTCTTCGAGGATGGTGGCGCCGGCTCGCCTGGCGTGTTCGTAATGTCCGTCCACGTCGTCCACATACACATACAGATGCTGGGTCACGTGGCCAAGCCGCTTGGGGTTGCGATAATCTGCGCCAGGATTGCCCATCATGATCACCCCGTCGGCCAGCTCCATCTCGGCGTGTAGAATCTTTCCTTCCGCTCCCGGCATGCGCATGCGCTCGCGAAAGCCAAAGGCCCTGGCGAGCCAGTCGAGAGCGCCGGCGACGTCTTCGTAAAGAAGATAGGCACTGATACGGGGCATGTTGTCGGGGGGATTCTTGGGCATGGACGCTTCTCCTCTGGCGCCATCACGTGCTCGCGCCGTCTTGCAAACGTGTTCTTGATTACCTGACATTAGAGCACTTTCGGATCTGACTGAGTTGACATTAAGTCCACGTCACCCCGGCGAAAGCCGGAGTCCAGTGGCTTTCCTGGGGGTTAAAGGTCGCTGGATTCCGGGTCAAGCCCGGAATGACGGCCTTTGAGCGATTCGATCTGAACCGAACACGCTCTAGCGACCGGATACGGCGCCTGGCTACATGCGAAATCCGCCTTTTCAGGCAGTTGGTCACGGAGCGGCAATGCTGACGATTCCCCTTCTGACCCTGCACCCCGTTGTTGCCATGTCTGGCGGGTGCTACCATGCCGCCTTCCACGCGGCAGGCTTGCTATGCCATCAAGGTGATTGCCGTTTATTTCCAGCAAAATCAACCTTGCCAGGAGGTCATGGAGACGCTATGGCAGACTACGTTTATTTCGTGCAAATGGATATTCCGGCGGAGATGGAGGACGAGTTCAACCGGGTATACGACACCGAGCACGTGCCGAATATCCTGAAGGCACCGGGGGTGGAGGGTTGCCACCGCTATCGGCTGGAATCGACCAATGCCGAAGGGATGGCCCGGTACGCCGCGGTTTACTTCATCGACTCGCCGGACAGGCCGAGCAGCGACGCCTGGCTGGCGGAGTCGGAGAAGGGCGAGTGGCCGACGAAAATCCGGCCACACACGAGCAACCGTTCGCACAGCATTTTCAAGCGCATCGGGTAGGGTTCGTTACGGTGCCAGGGCGGTCAGCATGGCCTTGGCGCTGGCGAGGTCGCCCTGGGGATGGACGGGCTGGAGGCAAACTTGCGTGGCGCCGGCGTCGAAATGCTCGCGCACGCGGGCGCGCACGGCGGCCGCGTCGCCCCACACCACCATGGCGTTCAGGAAGCGGGCGTTGCCGCCGTCCTGGAGGTCCGATTCGCTGAAGCCGAGACGCCGCCAGTTGTTGACGTAGTTGGGCAGCACCATGTAGCGGGTCAGTTCGGCGCGCGCCAGTTCCAGCGCCTTGGCGGGATCGCTCTCCAGGCAGAATTTCTGCTCCACCGCCAGCCATTTGTCGGGGCCGAGAATCGAGCGCGCTTGCGCGGTGTGCTCGGGGGTTACGTTGTAGGGAATGGCGCCCTGGGTCATTTCGGCCGCCAGTTCCAGCATACGGGGCCCCAGCGCCGCGATGACCACCGGCCACGTATCGGCGTCGGGCTGTTCGGCGCGCATCTGTTCGAGGTAATGGCGCATGGCGGCCACCGGCTTGCCATACGTGTGGCCGCGAAATCGCTCCACCAGCGGCACGTGCGAGACGCCCAGACCCAGGATGTAGCGGTCGTTCGAGACGCGCCCCAGGGTTTTCAGCCCGTTGCGCGAGGCCACCGCGTCGCGGGCATAGATGTTGGCGATCGAGCTGCCGATTTTCAGCCGCTGCGTGTTGGCCAGCAGAAAGCTGCCGAACGCCATGGATTCGAAGCCCATGGCCTCGGAATACCACTGCGTGTCGTAGCCCAGCCGCTCCACCGTGGTGACCAAATCCACCCATTGAGCCGGTTCCAGCTTGTCGGCGCCGTACCAGGCGCCCAGCGATCCTGCCTGCATTACTCCTCCTCCGGTTCTTCAAATAGCTGCCGCAGCGGCAGCACGAACCCCGGCAGCACGTCGCCGCCGGAAAGCTCCTGGTCGATCGTCAAGACGTCGTGACGCTCAGCCGTGTACACGTGAATTTCTTGAGGCTCCGGGTAAACGTACCACACCAACTGCACGCCGGCGGCCAGAAAGTCCTGAAGTTTGCGCTCCATTTCGCGGGTCGTATTGCTGGGACTGATGACCTCGACTGCCAGGTCCGGCGCCAGGTCGGCAATCGGTACGCGCGGAACGCGACGGCCAGGCAGCTGGCTCCATGAGACGAACGAAACGTCGGGAATGCGCACCAGACCGGCCGACAGGCGCATCATGCCAGCCTCACCGGCGACGACACCCAGACGGTGCCGTCTGACGAACCCGGCGAGAAAATAACCGAGTTGTACCGCCAGATACGATTCGTAATAACCCACCGTTTTCTCCACCAACACACCGTCCACCAGCTCACAGAGACGGGATTCTCGCACCTCGACGTCGATTACGTCCTGCTCGGTAGCAGTGCCCGGTGCCGGATTCGTGCGGATGCGCCCGGCGGGCATCGGACCGAAAAGCTCCACCAGATCGGCAACCGTCATGTCTTTCGTCAAAACGGCCATGGCGTTACCCCTTACCCCTCCCGCGATTCCTTAAACAACTGCCGCAGCGGCAGCACAAACCCCGGCAGCACGTCGCCACCGGAAAGCTCCTGGTCGATCGTCAAAACGTCGTGCCGCTCCGCCGTGTACACGTGGACCTCTCGCGGCTCCGGCTGCACGTACCACACAAGACGCACACCGGCAGTCAAGTAATCCTCGAGTTTGCGTTCCATCTCGCGAGCCGTGTTGCTGGGGCTGATGACCTCGACTGCCAAGTCCGGCGCCAGGTCGGCAATCGGTACGCGCGAAACACGGCGTCCGGGCAACTGGTCCCACGAAACGAACGAGGCGTCGGGAATCCGCACCAAACCAGGCGCGAGACGCATCATCCCATCGGCACCGAGAACGATTCCCAGAGGATAGCGTTCGACAAATCCGGCTACCAAATGAATGATCCGAACGGCCAAATGCGATTCATAGATGCCCACCGTTTTCTCCACCAACACGCCGTCCACCAGCTCACAGAGACGGGATTCCCGCGCCTCGATGTCGATTACGTCCTGCTCGGTGGCGGTGCCCGGCGGTGGATCCGTGCGGATGCGCCCGGCGGGCATCGGACCGAAAAGCTCCACCAGATCGGCAACCGTCATGTCTTTCGTCAAAACGGCCATGGCGTTACCCCTTGCCCCTCC
>JAJDWF010000095.1 GCA_022825745.1 Dehalococcoidia bacterium
TATCCCTGACGACGTGGACGACGCGACCTGGCGCATCCTCGCTGCCGCGCCCCTGGACTTCCTGGTGCTGGACAAGTCCGCCTTGACCGGCCCCTGGACCCTGACCGACTTGGGCCACGCGACGGAAGCCGCCCACCGCACCGACAAATACCTGTTCGTGCGCGTCGGCCCCCGGCCCACCGTCAACGAACTGGTGGCGTTGTATCAGGCCGGCGCCGTCGCTATCGTCGCCGAGGCCAACCAACTAGGCGCCGACGGCCTGGCCGGCCTCAAAGCCGACCTCATGGCCCTGCCCCGTGTTCAGCCCGCCGGCCGTCGCCGCGTTCGTCCCGCCCTGGAAAGCCAGACCACGTGATCCTCCAGAGCCTCGACCTGCTGCGGCAGGATCCTGTCGCTTTCTTCCTTGTCATCGGAATTGGGCTGGCCGGGCTTGTCGTCGGTTTCACCGTCCACGAATTCAGCCACGCCTTCAGCGCCCACGTTGAGGGCGACGACACGGCCCGCCGCATGGGTCGCCTTACCTTCAACCCGCTCAAGCACATCGACCTGCTGGGGTTCCTGCTGCTGTTGGTCGTCGGGTTCGGCTGGGCCAAGCCCGTTCAGGTTGATCCTTACAACCTGCGCCACGGCCGGCTGGGCATGTCGCTGGTGGCATTCGCCGGCCCGTTTTCCAACTTCGTGCTGGCGTTTCTGCTCGGCTTGGTGTTCCGCTTCGACCTGCTGCCCATCGTGCTCCAACCGGGCCGCATTTCCGGCATCGAGGAGGTCCTGGGATTCGCGGCGTTCCTCGCCATCTTCTTCAACCTCATCCTGGGCATCTTCAACCTGATACCCCTCCCGCCGCTGGATGGCAGCAAAGTCCTGGGCGGCCTGCTCCCCAGGTCTCTGTACGTACCCTACCTTCAATTTGAACGCTATGGCTGGATACCCCTGATCGGCCTGATCGGCGTCAACCTCTTCCTCAGCTACGCCTTCGACATCAACATCCTGGGAGAAATACTCCTGCCCCCGGCGCTCTTCCTGTTCCAGCTCGCCACCGGCCTTAACTGAATCCCTAGCCGCTTAAATTCGTAGGGGCGACCCTTCTGGCCGCCCCTCAATCCTGAAAATCCCTAAATCAGGATTTTGACGAAACCGTCCTACGGTCGCAACGGAATCGGGCGGTTTGCCTGGTTTTCCGCAATTTGGTCCGTGTCCCACAGCTTGGCGAAGTTGTACGCCCGCGGGCAGTGCCCGTAGGATTCCTCCACGTTGATGATGATGCCCTGCAGGTGCTTGGCATTGTCATCAGTCCAGTAGAGTTCAAGCTCTACCTTCTGGCGATCCAGTTCCTCCTTGTTCACGATAGACACGGTGCCGTTCACCCGTACCGTGTCGTTCACGCCGGGGATCATGAACAGCAGTCCAACGTGCGGGTTGGCGTCCATGTTCTGGTAAGACTGGAACAGCCGGTTGCCGGCCACATCCGGCAGCAGCAGCCTGGTGCCGTCAATCACCTTCACGAAACCCGGCTTCCCGCCTTTCGGTGATGCGTCGCAGTTGCCGTCCGGGTCCGACGACGCCATCACCACGAACGGGGATGCCTCGATGAACTTCTGCACGAACTCCGACATCTCCCCCTTCACCTTTACCCGCGCCCGTTCGCTCATCTCGCCGAATTGGTCGTTGAACCGGCTCCGCTCCTGCTCAATGGTGCAGGTGTCGTCAATCACTGGGGCTGTGGTAGTCATCTCGCATACCCTCCACGCTTTACAAATTCCACTGTGCTGCCGCACAGAATACCCGATTTACGCCACCCATGCCACTGTCCCAATTCTTATGCGTTCCGGGTTTCGCCCCCTCTCCAAAATTCAATCAGTCGTACAGGTGGCACGCCGTGGCGTGGCCGGGCCGGTACTCGCGCAGCACGGGCAGGTCCGTCGAGCACCGCTCCATGACGAACGGACAGCGCGGGTGAAACGCGCAGCCTCCCGGCGGGTTCAGCGGAGACGGGACCTCGCCCGTAAGCACGATTTCTTCGCGCTGTTGCCGGGGATGGGCCGGCAGCGACGCCGAAATCAGCGCTTTCGTGTAGGGATGCTGCGGGTCCGTGAACAGCTCGATGGGCGGCGCTTCTTCCACGATCTTGCCGAGGTACATCACGCCCACCATGTGGCTCATGTACCGCACCGTCGCCAGGTTGTGCGCGATCAGCAGGTAGCTGAGTTCGTAACTGGACTGCAATTCCTTCAACAGGTTCAGAATCTGCGCGCGAATCGACACGTCCAGCGCGGACACCGGCTCGTCCAGCACGATCAGTTTCGGCCGGGTGGACAAGGCCCTGGCGATGGCGATGCGTTGGCGCTGTCCCCCGCTAAACTCGTGGGGATACCGTTCGGCGTGGAACGGGTGCAACCCCACCACCTGCAAGAGCTCCTGCACCTGCGAGCGGACGGCGGAGCGGCTCAACCGTTGGTGCGTGATCAACGGCTCCGAGATAATCTGGTCAACCCGCATCCGCGGATTCAACGAGCTCCAGGGGTCCTGGAACACCGCCTGCACCGATGCTCGGAAGTTGCGCCGTTCGGCTCCCGAAAACTGCGCCATCGGCCGGCTGTCGAAGTAGATGCTGCCGTCCGTCGGCTCGTCCGCCATCAGCAGCATCCGGCTGGTGGTGGTTTTTCCGCAGCCCGACTCGCCCACCAGGCTGTAGGTCTGCCCCGGCATGATGTTGATGGAAATGCCGTCCACCGCCTTTACGGTGCCAGTGCGCCGCCGGAGCAGGTTCCCCCGGTAAACCGGGAAATGGCGACGGATTCCTTCCAGGCGTACCAGCGCCCCGTCGCCGTTGACGGCCTCGGCTGCGGTTGGTGAAGCGACTGCGGCCATGTTACTCCGACCTCCAGCAGCGGGAAGTGTGTCTTGGCGCTACGGTGAACTCGTCGGGATATTCCTGGCACCGTTCCCAGGCGTGGGGACACCTCGGCGCGAACGAGCACCCTTCCGGCAGCGCGTCCAGTGACGGGGGTTGCCCCTCAATCGACGGCAGCGTATCCACGTCGGTGTCCAGGTCCGGTACCGACTGCAACAGCGCCTCCGTGTACGGGTGCGCCGGATGGTCGAACATGTCCTCCACGTCCGACTGCTCCACGATCCGCCCGGCATACATCACCGCAACCCGGTCGCACATCCGCGCCACAATCCCGAAGTCGTGGGTGATGAAGATGATGGCGGCGCCGGTCTGTTCCTGAATGTCCTTCAGCAGCCTGAGGTACTGCAACTGGATGGTCGCATCCAGCGAAGTCGTCGGTTCGTCCGCTATCAGCAGGTTCGGCGCCCGGGCAATCGAAATCGCTCCCACCACCCGCTGCCTCATGCCCCCGCTCATCTGGTGCGGGAAGTTCGCCAGCCGGTCTTCGGGCGCGGGAATCCTCACGTTGGCCAGCAACTCGGCCGCCCGCCGCCGCAATGATCGCTTCGGTTCCTCGTATTCCAGCTTCAGCGTTTCCACTAACTGGTCGCCTACCGTAAAGACCGGGTTCAGCGAGGTCAGCGGGTCCTGCATCACCATGCAGATGCCCGACCCTCGAATCTCCCGCATCTCGCCCCGGCTCTTTTCCAGCAGGTTTTCGCCCAGGTAGTCGATCGTCCCGCCGACTATCCGGCCGGGATGCGGCACCATGCCCAGGATCGACCAGGCCGTCATGCTCTTGCCGGAACCCGATTCCCCGACGATGCCCAGCGTCTCGCCCCGCCCCAGCTCAAAACTGATCCCGTCCACGGCCTTGACTATGCCGGTACGGGTGAAAAAGTGGGTTTGCAGGTCTTCAACCCGCAGAATTACGTCGTTAGTCATTTAGCCCCTGATGCGCGGCGTCATCGTGGGTGCCATCGCGGCGCCTTCCCGGAGGCCGTGCAGCCTTGCGGGAATCTTGGCTACCGCGCCCTTCGCAACTTGGGGTCCAGGTAATCGCGAAGCCAGTCCCCGAAGAAGTTGAACGCCAGCACTACCACAGTGATCGCTACTCCGGGGAACAAGGACAGCCACCAGACATCCAGGATAACCTCTTGTCCTTCGGCCACCATTATACCCCAAGCCGGCGCGCCCGGAGATAACCCCAGCCCCAGAAAGCTCAACGCCGCTTCCAGCAGAATTATCTGTCCCACCATCAGGCTGGTGATCACCATCAACGTGTTCGCTACGTTCGGGAAGATATGCCGCCACAGGATTATCGGCGGCTTTACCCCGGTGATTCTCGCCAGCGTGACGAAGTCGTAGCCTTTCACCGTCAGCACGTCGCCGCGAATCATCCGGGCAAACCTCGCCCACACCGTCAGCAGCACCGCCAGGATGATGGCCGGCGGGCCCGGGTTCATGATTACCACCACCACCAGCGCCAGCAGGATGGTCGGAAACCCCAGCGCGGCGTCCGTTATCCTCATCAACACCGCGTCGGCCCAGCCGCCCCAGTACCCCGACACCAGCCCGATAACCGTCCCGATGACGGCTCCCAGCGCCAGCGCCGTCACGCTGATCTGAACCGTGGTGCGCGCTCCGTAAATCAGTCGGCTCAGCATGTCCCGCCCCAGCACGTCGGTCCCCAGCGGGTGCTCGCTCGATTCAAATGGGGCCAGCTTGCTGTTGATGACGTTCAGGCTGGTCGGGTCGTGCGGCGCCAGCCAGTGCGCGAAAGCCGCGCACGCCAGCAGGACCAGCAGCACCGCGATGGGTATCCACGGTAGCCGTTTCTCCGCCAGCCGCCCACGCCAGCTCAGCTGTGGTTGGGCGTTCTCCAGCACCAGATCGGTGGTTGCCATGCCGCGCGCTCCCAGTCCCTCAGTGCCGTATCCGGGGATCGGCGTACACGTACAGGATGTCAACTACCAGCGCAGTCAGGATGTAGAAGAACGCCGACGCCATCACCGCCGCCTGCACCACCGGGAAATTGCGCTGCAACACTCCGTCCAGCATCAGGCGACCCAGCCCGGGCCACGCGAACACCTGCTCCACCACGATTGCCCCGTTCAGCAGTCCGGCCAGGCTGATCCCGCTGAACGTCAAAATCGGAATCAG
>JAJDWF010000131.1 GCA_022825745.1 Dehalococcoidia bacterium
GGATGCTCGTGGTCGCCGCAGGCCCGGAACGCCGTCCGCAGCATCTGGCGCATCTCTTCGGCGTCGGTGTTCTGGTAGTCGTTCAACGTTACCGTGCCCTCCACCACGGCGAACTGCCGCCAGTCCTCCGCCACCGCCATCACGTTGCAGCGGTTGTGCCGCCGCAGGTTGCGCACCTTGTAGGACGTGCCCCGCACGGTCACGAAAACCGGCCCGTCGTCCCCCTCAAAGGGCGACACGCCGCACACCACGATGCTGGTCTGCGCCGAGCCGTCCCTGCGGAACGTGTTGATGACGCCCCGGTGGTTGCTGGCAAAAAACTGTTTCACGTCGCTGAATTCCATATCATCCTCCTTGCTCACTTGATTGTAAGGTGGCTGGCCACACGGATTCCCGCTCATCCTGAGATTGTCGAAGGATACCCGCCTGGCAGCTAACGGTTCGACGGACTTACTTCGTAAATCACAACCTCATCCGATTCAAATGCCGGCGTAAGCCATCCTTCGCCGGCCCACTTTACCATCCGTTCGCTCACGTCGTTGCCGTATGCCGACCTCTCCCGCGGCCCGACCACCAGCCACCGGATGCCGTAGTGTCGCAGCAACCCCCGCGATATCGCGCTCTGATCGGACGTGAAGATGGTTTCCACGTCCGTCCGGCGGCGCGCCAGTTCCGGGTTGATGTCGTCGCCCCGCCATTGGCGTTCGTGCCCCTCCCAGGACAGTGGTGTTGCCCGCCCGGTGGCGGCCGAGATGCCGCCGTGGGCGTCGTAGTCGTTGCCCACGGCCTCCACAATCCGCCCCGGCTCCGCCGCATCCCGCAGCCAGACTATGGCCGCATATTCGCCCGGGACTGTCCGGCGCAGGTAGTCCAGCCCCGCCAGCGTGTTGTCCTCCCGCGTCTCGCCCGGCGACATCCAGCCGGTACGCTCCAGGACGGCCCCCACCGGATAGTAGGCGGACACGATGAGCAGGACCGAGACTACCGCCACCCACAGGATTCTCAGCCCGGCCAGCACCAGCGCCCATTCGTCCACCCAGGAGTGGCGCAGCGGCACCGCCAGTATGTAGTACATGCCGATGGCCCCCGCGATGCCAAGCAGCAGCCACGCCTGGTAGTAGAACTTGAAGACCGTGTTCATCCGGTTCCCGAACTGGTCCGCGATGTGGAACAGCTCGGCGCCGCCCAGCAGGAAGAATCCCGCCGCCGCCAGGGCCAGGGCGAACACCACCCATTGCGCCCGGCGCCGCCACGATGCCAGCGTCAACGCGCAGTAGGAGGCCACGCAGCCCATGAACAGCAGCGGAATCGTGAGCACCAACCGCCCGAGGACCAGGTTATCGGCTAGGTCCTGGTCATCCGGCGAAATCGAAACCCGCACCGCCAGGGCAATCAGCCACAGCGCGAACACGCCGACGCCGAACGACCCGGCCAGCAGCGCGTTGGCGCGCCTCTCCCCGGTGGGCCAGCCGGCATCCAGCGCGGCCCGCGCCACAAAACCGCCCGCCAGGATGGCCGGCGCACCCATCACGATAATGAACAGCAACGGCCGCGTCGCCGGCCCCGAGACTGGCAGTATGCCCGACGTCTGGCTGTCAAAGGACGTATAGAAGGGCAGGTAGAGGAGGATTCCCGTCGCCGCCAGCGCGGTAATCAACAGCGCCCCGTAGCCGATGGACCCGGCCAGCGTCGCTGCGCCACCCGAATCGGCGCGGCCGGTTTCCGATGGCCGCGCGCCGTGCAGCGACAACGCCGGCGGCGAGCCGTGCCAGGCCATCCATCGGACTATTGCGGCCATTCCCACGACGCAGAGGTACACCGGGAAGTCCCAGGCGTTGATGAACGCCAGCGCGCCCAGCGTCAGGGCCAGCGCTCCGGCCTCTCCGGGTCGCTTCCTCAGCCATTGCCAGCCCGGCGGGTCCGGTGTGACCAGCAGCGCCAACGCCAGGGCCAGCGCCAGCGTCAGGTACGGCAGGGCGGACACGTGCGCGTGCAGGTCGCCCAGCAGGAAGCTGAAGAACGGAAACTCCGTGATCGTGTAGTCCAGCGACGCGCCGCCCGCTCCCAGCGTGTCGATGATCCTGGTGCCGCGCCACCACCACCAGAAACCGTCGGGGAACCAGCCGCCGCCGACCGCCGGCGGTTCCAGCCCCTTTACGGCGACCCATTCCCAGAGGCCATCCCAACCCAGGCCGCGCAGGTAGGCGAACTCCAGCGCGCCGGACAGGTTGCCCAGCAGCCCGATGCACAACGCCGCCACGGCTCCCACTGCCAGCGACCGGGAAGCGGACGCGCCGGCGTGCCGCAGCAGGTTGTAAATCAACCCCAGCAGCCCCACGCTGAAGATGGCGGGAATGGTGACCATCGCCAGGTTGTACCCAACGTCCGACGGCGTCCGGGTCAGGGTGGTCATCATGGCGGCGACGTAATGACCGCCGTAGTAGTAGGCTATGTCGTGGCCGGAAAGCCACTGGTCTTCCGGCGGAAATTGGGCCGAATTGATAACGGCGTTCAGGATGCCGAAGTCCATCGGCTTTTCCGTGTGGTTGATGGCCGGAACCTCGCTGACCACCAGCGCCCAGAACGCGAACATGCCGACGAACAGCAGCTCCGTGATGGCGATGACGGCCCAGCGCCGGCGCAGGAAGTCCCGCAACTCCACCCGCTTCAGCCAACCCAGCCACGCGGCCGGAAGCGCCACGCAAAGCAGGGTTAGGGCGATGCCGGCCTGTGAGTTGGGAATCACCCCCAGCGTGCCGCCGATCCAGGTGAGCCAGGTCAGGATCAGCAGGGCCAGCGGCCGGGCAACCGTCCACCCCCGATCCGCCAGGCGGCCCAGCCCGGTGGCGGCGCAGGCCACCGGAAAACCGACCAGGGACAGCGCCCAGAGCGCGATCAGCCAGGCGATGACGTCCGGCACGGCTTATCGATAGCGCGACGGGTCAGGCCGCCGGGGTGAGCATCGCGTCCACGAACTCGCCCGGGTCGAAGGGCGCGATGTCGCTCAATCCTTCGCCGGTGCCGATGAACAGGATCGGCACGCCCAGTTCCCGGCGTATGGACAGCACGATGCCGCCCCGGGCGGTGCCGTCCAGCTTGGCCAGGAAGATGCCGGTGCATCCGACGGCCTCGGTGAACGCCCGCGCCTGGGTCAGCCCGTTGTGCCCGGTGGTGGCGTCCAGCGTCAGCAGCACCTGGTGCGGTGCCGCGTCGTCCAGCCCGTTGATGACGCGGCGCACCTTGCGCAGCTCGTCCATCAGGTTGTTGCGCGTGTGCAGCCGGCCGGCCGTGTCCACGATCAGGATGTCCGCGCCCCGGGCCCGGGCCGCCTGCCATGAGTCATAGGCCACCGCTCCGGGATCGGCGCCGTGCTGGTGGCTGATCACGTCCACGCCGACCCGCTCGCCCAGAATCTCCAGTTGCTCCTCGGCGGCGGCGCGGAAGGTGTCGGCGGCGCCCAGCACCACCTTCTTGCCCGCGCCGGTGAAGTGGTGCGCCAGCTTGGCGATGCTGGTGGTCTTGCCCACGCCGTTCACGCCGCACACCAGTATCACGTAGGGGGCGGCAATGCTCTCGTCGTCCGACCAGGCGTCGGCGTCGTTTTCGGACGCGAGTTCCGTCGCCAGCAGGTCTTTGAGCCGGCCAAACGCCTGCTCGCCGTCGGCGACGCGACCCGCCCGCACGTCGGCGCGCAGGTCGTCCAGCACGGTCATGGTGGTTTCCACGCTGACGTCCGCCGAGATCAGGATTTCTTCAAGCTCATCCCAGGTCGATTCGTCCAGTTGCGAGGAGGCGAAAAGGCCCCGGATGCGGCCAAACCAGCCCTCCCGGCTGCGCTTCACGCCGGCGTCGGTCTGCTCGCGGTTGATCTGTTCCCGGTTGCGTTTGAATATGGAAAACATGGCAGCGCGCTACGCACCATCGGCTTCGGTATCGTTGTCCGTGAGCGGCGTCGGCCAATTATAGCGCACCTCATGCTGTCGGCGTTACTGCTCGTCGTCATCTCACGGTCACTGTCACAGGGTGGACTTGCGTACCCTCCGGCAAGCCCCAGGTGCAAGGCGTGGTGGTGGCGTTCACGAGAGTTATCGTGTGGGTTATCGTCACCGTCTCGCCAGCAGCGCCGTCAAGCGCCCGCACCGTGATGTCCTGCCGGTCGTCCCAATCGGCATAGTCGGATCTACGGATATCCTCCCGCACCCCGCTGAAAATCAGGAGGGAGGGGGATACCGACACCTTGTCGGTGTTGCTGGACGTGATACTGATGCCCACGTTTCCGTCGGGCTGGCGGTTCAGCCTCATCGTGTAGGTGTTTCCGTTGGGATCACGCTCAGTCACCTCCAGATTGCTTACCGACACGCCTACGTCGCTCTCGGTACCGCTGCAGTCGCTGCTACCCTGCTGTTGCCCGGTGCCACTGGTGCCACCGTTGCCGCCGCCGCCACCATTGCCGCCGCCGCCACCATTGCCACCGCCGCTACCACCACCACTGCCGCCGCCGGATGAGGCAGCGTCATTGTCTCTGACTGTTACCGTGGCCGAGTCGCTCGACGCTCCCGCCGCCGTGTAACTGCCGTTGGTGGACGACGCCACGGTAACGGTCACCGACCCGTGCGATTCGTCTGTACCGTCGTCAATCGTTGCTATGGAATAGCTCACCGTTCCGCTGGTGGGGATGGTTGCCGTCTGCGCTCCCAGCAGCGACGAGTCCACGAAGTCGCCGCTCTGCGTCACGTTGAGGTTTACCATCAGCGGCGATGCCGGGATGGGGCTGGCCGTCAGGGTGAACTCGGCGCTCTCGCCCTCCGTAATGGAGGAGGTTGCCGCCTCGATGCTGATTGCCGGCACGTCGTTGTCGATGACCATCGCCGTGGCGGCGTTGCCAGGCTCCGCAGCCACCGTATAGCCCTCGCCCGCGGCGAGCGTTGCGGTAATCGTGCCGTGGAGCTCGTCAACGTTATCGTCTTCGGTGGCGATGGAATACGTGAAGGTTCCGCTGGTGGGAATTGTGGCCCTGGTCGCCGGCGTTCCGAGGATAAAGTCGCCGCTTTGTGTGCCGGCCACGTTCACCGTGAGCGGCGACTCCGGGGCCGGGCTGGCAGTCAGCCTGAACCGGGCGGCTTCGCCCTCGATGATGGGGGAAGTCAACGCCTCAATCCGCACCACGATGGCCTCGCTTTGCTGCGGGGGTTGCTGACCGGGTTGTCCCTGCGGAGCGGGCGACGTCGTGTCCTCTTCGTCTTCGGGGAAGTAAATCTGCTCGTTGCGCGTCAGGTGCCAGTTGCAGGTCTCGTGGGGCGAACTGGCGGCATATCCTTGCGCGTATCCTTCGTCAACCGGGTAGGCGCGCACCACGGGCGGGTTGCCGAACACCACCCACTCGTCGCCGTGGCCATCGGTGTGGTGAAGCTCGTTGATGACCGGCCCGTTCACGTCGATGTCCGGCCAGTCGGCGGGGCAGGACGGGTTGTGGGCGCGGGTCATTTCCGCAGACAAAAAAATGGCCACGACCGAAAGGACGAGGCCAACCGTGGCTACTATGGAGAGTTTCATAAAGTAGTTATTGTTGGTCTCCTTTTAGTTATGGAGCAAATAATACCAAACAAGACGCCGAATTATTCACGGGGTCGGCTGGCGGAATTGGCCCGTTTTTAGACCGGCCAGCGCCGCCCGGGCGGCTTCCGTTTCGGCGGCGCTTTTGCTGCGCCCGCATCCCGAGCCCAGGATGCGCTCGTCAACCATCACCTCAACGGTGAATTGCGGCTGGTGGGCCGGGCCGGATGAGTCAACGACGTTATAAACCGGCGTGGGCCGGCCCTGCCCCTGCAGCAGTTCCTGCAACTCGGCCTTGGGGTTGTCCGGCCGCCAGTCGGTTCGGCAAGCCGCTTCAATCTCGGCGGACATTGCCGACAGCACGAACCGCTTGGTTGCGTCATACCCTGCATCCAGATAAACGCCGGCGATCAGCGACTCCATTACGTCGCCCAGGACCGCTTCGCTGTGTCGCCCGCCCGTCGATTCAAACCCGTGCCCAAGCAGCAGATATTCGCCGACGCCCAAACGCTCAGCGACGGTTGCCAAAGCCCGCTGACTCAGCAGCGCAGTCCAGCGTCGGGTCAGCCCGCCCTCGTCGCAGTCCGGCAGGCGGTGGTAAAGCTCCTCGCTCACGATGAGGCGCACCACCACGTCGCCCAGGAACTCCAGGCGCTCGTAGGAATCGGCGTCATTGCCGCTGGTCTCGTTCACGTAGGAGCGGTGGGTCAGCGCCTGACGCAACAAGCCCCGGTCCCGGAAGTCCAGGCCCAGGGCTTGTTCGAGTTCTGCGGCGGGACGGCCCCCGCCGGCGGCACTCATTGTCGGATTATCCGCCGGTTTAGCCGCGGACACCCTCATACGGCCACGGCGGGGACGGTCGCTTGACCTCGCCCACGTGCCGGTGGTCGGCCATCATCTCGACCAGGTTGTCGTAGATGGGTCCGGCTTCTTCGTCGGTGGGGATGAACATCTTGACGAAGGCGGCGTTGTTGTTCGGGAACACGTACAGCGGCACCCCGAACGCGCCGTGGACCTCGACAGCCTCGGTGTGGCTCTCGCCGATCTCCCGCAGGATGTCGGGGTCAGCCAGGTCCTCGGCGAACCGGCCCATGTCCACGCCCGAAGCCTCGGCCACCGCGTTGATGGCGTCCGCGTCGGTCAGGTCGATGCGATCCTCGTGGCGGGCCCGCAGCAGGTTGATGAAGAACCGGTCGAAGATTTCCTCGCCCTGGCGTTCAGCGGCGAGGCCGGCGCGCAGTTCCAGCAGGGTGTTGTCCGAGTCGTCCTGTTCCCAGTACTTGAACCCGTCGTCGTTGTTGTTGTCGTGATTTACCTGGACCAGCGAGAACGGCTTGAGTTCCACGTTGATTTCGTGGTCAGTGTTCTCGCGTACTTTCGCCCACCACATGGCAGCGTTGTACACGAAGGGTCAACGAAAGTCGTAATATACCTTGAAATCGGTGTCGGCCATGGTGGCACCTCCGTAGTTTGCTTACGCGGTAGTTCAGCTACCCGCGCACGGTTTGCCGATTCTAGCACAGACGGGCCGCGTCGTCACCCAATGCGATATACTTACCGCCAATTCATTCTGAGGAGCGCAATTCCATGCCCTGGGCAGAGACCATCGTTGACACCCTGAAAAAGTGGGACACGTCGCTGATCGCGTACGTGCCCGACATCTCCATCGACCGGGTCACCAGCATCATCGACGCCGACCCGTTCTTCCACCTGGTGTCCTGCACCCGCGAGGAGGAAGCCGTCGGCGTCGCCGTGGGCAGCTACGCGGTGGGCCGTAACGCCGCCGTGTTCATGCAGTCCAGCGGGTTCGGCAACAGCATCAACGGCATCGCCAGCCTGTGCCTGCCGTCGCGTACGCCCATCCCCATCTTCATGAACCTGCGCGGGCAGGTCGGCGAGTTCAACATCGCCCAGGTCGCCATGGGGCGCAACACCAAGCCCATCCTGGACCTGTTCGGCATCGCCCACTACACCATCGAGAGCGAGGACCGGATGGATACGCTGCTGGACGGCGTGATGAAGCTGTGCCACGCCCACCGCAACCCGGTCGCCATCTGCATGACGCCCATGCTGCACGGAGGAAAAATTGCTTAGGTTCGACGCCACTCAACTGGTCCTGCGCCACGCCGGCGACTCCCCCATCGTGGGCAACCTCGGCCCCACCAGCGACGAGCTTTACCACGCCGGCCACCGCGACCGCAATTTCTACACCTACGGCAACATGGGCCTGTGCTCGTCCATCGCGCTGGGCATGGCCCTGTCCACCGACGACAAGGTCATCTCCCTGGACGGCGACGGCTCGCTGCTGATGAACCTGGGCGCCATCGCCACCATCGGGCGCGAGATGCCCGAAAACCTGGTCGTGCTGGTCTGGGACAACGAGGCGTGGGGGCAGACGGGCGGCCAGCCCAGCCACACCTCCACCAACACCAACCTCGAAGACGTCGCCAAGTCCTGCGGCATCAGCAAGACCACCACGGTGGACGACCTGGAAACCCTCGAAGAGGCATTCGGCCGCGCCATGAACGAACCGGGCCCCTGGTTCATCGTCGCCAAGATCGAAGAGGCCGCCGAATACATGCCCGTCGCCCCGGTGGAGCCGGAGTTCACGCTGTACCGTTTTCGCAATACGTACGTGGGGTGACTGAGCCCCAAGCCTGATGGCAAGTCTGTTTGCCAGCCCTGCCCGGTTGGTCTATCATGGCGGCAGGCGGCCATGGCCGTCGCCTTACGCTTAAACGCGATCAGGAGACAACCAACCCGATGACCCAGGCTCCGAGCTCTTTACCTACCGAGACCGACGCCGAGCCCAGCATTGCGACCGTCGGGGACAAGGCCGGCCCGGCGTTGCCGGCTGGATTGACCGCAGACGACCTGGTCGAGGTTTGCCGGCAGATGATCCTGGTGCGCGCCATGGACGAGCGCATCTGGATGATGAACCGGCAGGGCAAGGTCCCCATCGCGGCGTCGTGCCAGGGCCATGAGGCGGCGCAGTTGGGCTCGCTGCTGGCCGCGCAGAAAGACGGCGATTGCTTCCTGTTCCCCTACTACCGGGACCTCGCGCTCAAAATGGCCGTTGGGCTGACGCCGCGCCAGGTAATGCTGTCCTTCATGGGCAAGGACGGCGAGCCCTATTCCGGGGCGCGACAGTTTCCACTCCAGGGCGCAGACCTGCCCCGTAACATCATCCAGATTTCCAACGTGGTTGCTGCCGGCTTGACCCAGAGCGTGGGGTATGCGTTGGGCTGCAAGATGCTGGGCGATGATACGGTAACCCTTTGCTATTTCGGCGATGGCGCCACCAGCCAGGGCGAGACCCACGAGGCCATGAACTTCGCCGCGATCCATAAATTGCCGGTGGTTTTCGTCTGCGAGAACAACAAGTTCGCCATCTCCACACCCCAGGAATCGCAGATGGTGGTGAGCGACGTCGCGGCCCGGGCGGAAGGCTACGGCTTCCCCGGATTCGTCATCGACGGTCTGGACGTGATTGCCTGCTACGAGGCGACGCGCCAGGCCATCGAGCACGCGCGCAACGTCGGGCCTGCTCTCATCGAGATGAAAGTGGAGCGTTTCATGCCCCACACCACCGACGACGACGACCGCCGTTATCGTGACCGCGATGCGCTGGACGAGGCCCGGCAGTACGACCCAGTGACTTTATTCCCCGCTCAGATGGTGGACCAGGGCATCGCTACGCCGGCGCAGATCGACGAGTTCCGCACGGATGCGCAGAGCCAGGTGAACGACGCGACCGACTTTGCCGACGCCGCGCAACCTCCGGACGCATCCACGATTTACGACCACCTGTACGTTTAGGACGACGTCGCCATGGCAGAAATGACGGTAATTGAGGCGGTGCGTTCGGCGCTGCACGAGGAAATGGAGCGGGACGAGCGCGTGTTCGTCATGGGCGAGGACGTGGGCCAGCGCGGCGGCGTGTTCCTGGCCACCCAGGGGTTCATCGAGGATTTCGGCCCGCAGCGCGTGATGGACACCCCGCTGGCGGAGGCGTCGATCATGGGCATCGCGCTTGGCGCCGCGTTCCGGGGCATGCGCCCCATTCCCGAAGTCCAGTTCTCCGATTTCGTGTGGCCCAGCGTCAACCAGCTCATCGGCGAAGCGGCGCGCTCCCACTACGGCACCAACGGCGCGCTCAAGGTTCCCATGACGGTGCGTATCCCCTACGGCGGCGGCATACGCGGCGGGCTGTTCCACTCCCAGAACGTCGAGGCCCTGTTCTTCCACACGCCGGGGCTGCTCGTGGTCACGCCGTCCACGCCCTACGAGGCCAAGGGACTGCTGAAATCGGCAATCCGCGACGACAACCCGGTGATTTTCCTGGAGCACAAGAAGACCTACCGGCTGGTGCGCGGCGAAGTTCCCGACGAGGAATACACGCTACCCATCGGCCCCGCCGACGTGAAGCGGGCCGGTTCCGACGTAACCGTCGTGAGCTACGGCCTCTCCATGCACTACTGCCTGGCCGCGGCCGCAACGGTGGCCGACGACGGCATCAGCGCCGAGGTCGTGGACTTGCGGACGCTGAAGCCGCTGGATAGCGAGACCATACTGGAATCGGTGCAGAAGACGGGCAAGCTGCTGATCGTCCACGAGGACAATATCAGCGGCGGTATTGGCGCCGAGGTCGCGGCGCTGGCGGCGGACGAAGCCTTTGAATACCTGGACGCCCCCATCGCCCGGCTGTGCGGGCCGGACGTGCCCACCATGCCCTTCGCGCAATCGCTGGAAGACGCCTACATGCCCAGCCCGGAGTCGATTGCCGCAGAAATCCGGCGATTGGCGGCCTACTGACTGAGGGAATTAATCCGTGGCACAGATGATTGAGCTGCCCCACGTCGGCGAGAGCGTCGTTGAGGGCACCATCGGGAAGTGGCTGAAGCAGCCGGGAGATCGGGTCGAGCGGTATGACCCGCTGGTGGAGGTGGTCACCGACAAGGTGACCATGGAGGTTCCCTCTCCGGTGTCCGGCGAGTTGCTCCGCATCATCGCCCAGGAAGGCGAAACCGTGCCCATGGGCGCGCCCATCGCCGAAGTGGAAACGCAGGACGGCCAGCCGGCTCCGTCAGCGCAACCCGCCATGCCGACGCCGGCCCCCGCGCCGGAAATCACGCCGGCGGCCGCGCCGTCGCGGGATACCGGCGAAACGCCGGCCGTTCCCGTCGCCTATCTCATAGACGCGCAGCCCGTGGGTCCCACCGGCGGTTCCGCGCTGGCGGCGCAGGAGGCGGCAGTATCGGCCCCGCCGCCGGCGCCTGAACCGGCGTCTCCGCAAATCGAACCCGGCGTTGTTCCGCCCCCGCCGCGACGCGCCAACGGCCAACGGGGACCCAACCGCCTGTCTCCGGCGGTGCGACGGCTGGCACGTGAGCACAACATCGACGTTGACGCGATAACCGGCACCGGAATGGGTGGGCGCGTCACGCGCAACGACGTGCTGCGTTACCTGGAAGCGGCGCCCGCGCGGACTCCCGTCGCCCCGGCGGAAACGCCCGCCGCCGCGCCGGCAGCCCCGGTGGGCGCAGACGAGGAACGGGTGGCGTTGACCCCGGTGCGCCGCATGATCGCCGACGCGATGGAACGCTCGGTGCGCGAGATTCCCCACGCCTGGAGCATGGTGGAGGTCGATATCTCCGAACTGGTCGCGCTGCGCAATCGGGAACGCGACGGTTTCCGGCAGCGGGAGGGCGTCAACCTGACCTACCTGCCCTTTGCGCTCAAAGCGGTAGCCGGGGCGTTGAAAGACAATCCGACCCTGAACGCCTCGTGGGGCGATGACCATATCGTGCTGAAGCGCCGGATCCACCTGGGCATCGCGGTGGCGGCGCCGAACGGGCTGGTGGTGCCGGTGATCCACGACGCCGACCGGCTCAGCATCGCCGGGCTGGCCCACGCGGTGGACGATCTTTCGGGCCGCGCCCGGAACGGCAGCCTCCGCCTGGAGGACGTGCAGGGCGGCACCTTCACGGTGAACAACACCGGCGCTCTGGGCAGCATTTTGGGCGGCCCCATCATCAACCACCCGCAGGCCGCGATCATGACCACCGAAGCGTTGCAGCAGCGGCCCGTAATCATTAACGATGGGATTGCCATCCGGTGGATGATGAACCTGTGCCTGTCCTTCGACCACCGCATCAACGACGGCGCTGAGGCCGGGGCGTTCCTGCAATCGGTGAAGAGTCGCCTGGAAGCGTTCGATGGCGACACTCCCATCTACTGACCAGCGTCCGGCGGTCGATTCCAGCGCGTGCCGCGTGATCAACGCCGGCGTAGTGCCGTACCGTGAAGCGTGGGACTGGCAGGTAGAGATCGCGGAGCGAGTCCGGGAGGGATTGTCCCCGGATACCCTGTTGCTGCTTGAGCATCCGCACACCTACACCAGGGGCCGGCTGGCCCTTGATTCCGACCTCTTGCTTGACGCTGCGACCCGGGCGGCGCGCGGCATCGACGTAGTTGAAACCGACCGGGGCGGGCTGATCACTTACCACGGACCGGGACAGTTGGTCGCTTATCCCATCATCCGATTACGCGGACGGGGCGGCCCCCACTGGTACGTGCGAACGCTGGAGCAGGTCATCATCAGCACGTTAGCTGAGTTCAACCTGCCCGCCGCCACCGTTGAGGGATTGACCGGCGTCTGGACGGCCGACGGGCAGCGCAAAATTGCGGCCATTGGGGTGAAGATCGCCGGCGGTGTCGCCTACCACGGATTCGCCATCAACGTGAATCCCGATTTGACGATGTTCGACGGTATCGTGCCGTGCGGAATCAGGGACCGGAAAGTTACGTCGCTGGCCGTGGAATTGGGCGCTGTGCCGTCTATGGAAACAGCGCGTGAAATTGTAGCGCGCCGTTTTTGCGCCGAGTTTGGGCTGGAACCGAGATGGCAGGCGTGATGCGATACGACGTAATCATCATCGGCGGCGGTTCGGCAGGTTGCGCGCTGGCCGCGCGGCTATCCGAAGACCCTGGCCGCTCGATTCTGTTGCTGGAGGCCGGCCCGGACTTCTCCGAATTTGAACACTGGCCGGCGGAACTGCGCAACGGCAACAGCCAGGAAGCCTCCACGCCCGGCGGCACCTACAACTGGTCGTATCAGGCCATCGGCACGGATCAGCAGCAGAGGCCGATGCAGATTGCCCGGGGCCGGGTGATGGGCGGCTCGGGCGCGGTGAACGGCCAGGTCTTTCTGCGCGGACTGCCCGAGGACTACGACGGGTGGGCGGCATCGGGGAACGACGCGTGGGCTTATCAGAACTTGCTGCCCTATTTCCGACGGCTGGAATCCGACGCCGATGTGCAGGACGATTTCCACGGCAGCGACGGGCCGGTCCCGGTGGTGCGCGCCCCTCGAGAATCCTGGCATCCGTTCCAGCAGACTTTTGTAGATACGTGCGTCGCCATGGGATACCCCGCCGACGGAGACATGAATCACCCGGAGTCGGGCGGCGTGGGCGCCGCGCCCATGAACAACCCGGCCGGCATTCGCATGAGCTGCGCCCTGGCGTACCTGGCGGCGGCGCGCCACCGCTTGAACCTGACGATTCGAGGAAATTTGGTGGCGAGGCGGATATTGTTTGAGCGTGGTTCGACAGGCTCACCACGAGCGGTGCCAGCTCTGCGGGCGGTGGGCGTTGAGGCGGAGAGCGGCGGAGAGATTTTCCAGGCGTACGGGAACGAGATCGTCGTCAGTTGCAGCGGCATCGCGTCGCCCCAGTTGCTGATGCTCTCGGGTATCGGCCCGGCGGGCCACCTGCGAGAGTTGGGCATCCCGGTGATATGCGATCTGCCGGGCGTAGGCCAGAACCTGCGCGACCACCCGTTGGTGTACGTTGACACGGCATTGCGGTCGGACTACGTAGAGCCGGATTTCGGCGGTTCCCGCATCCAGACCATGCTGCGCTACACCACCGCCGGCTCAACGTCGCGCAACGACATGCAGCTATACGTGAACAACGTGGCATCCGGGCCGAGTCCGCTGGGGAGCGGGCCGGGCACGGATCAGGCGATCCTGCGGATGACGTGCATCCTCCAGCGGGCGGAGAGCGCCGGTGAACTGGGCCTCGTTTCGGCCGACCCTCACGACAAGCCGCACATCGACTACCGCTACCTGCGGAGCGAACGGGACCGCCGGCGGTTGCGCGAGGCGGTACGTCTGTGTCGGGACATACTGGCTCAGCCTGGGTTTGCCGGCACCGTGGGGCCGGCGGTGTCGCCCACTGCGTCGGAAATTGAGAGCGACAACGCGCTGGATAACTGGCTGCTGCGCAACGTGTTCACGACGTTCCACACGTCGGGGTCGTGCAAGATGGGGCCGGCGGACGATGGGATGGCAGTGGTGGACCAGTACTGCCGGGTGCATGGCGTGCAAAACCTACGGGTGGTTGACATCTCAATCTGCCCCGACGTGGTGCGGGCCAATACCAACGCCACGGCGGTGATGATCGGCGAACGGGCCGCCGCGTTTTTCCGGTAAACGCTGCGCTATAATTGCGCGGCAAACCCGCGCCCTGCCATCAACCGGAGACTGCCCGATGCCAATATCCGAATACGTCAGCCGCTCCATGGAAGAAGGCGGATGGATCCGCCGCATGTTCGAGGTGGGCATCGCCCTGAAAGCGCAGTACGGTGAGGAGAACGTGTTCGACCTCTCGCTGGGCAACCCCATCATGGAGCCGCCGGCGGAGTTCCACGCCGAGCTGCTCCGCATCGCCAGCGCGCCCATGCCGGGGATGCACCGCTACATGCTCAACGCCGGTTACCCCGAAACCCGGCAGGCCGTGGCCGACACCCTGTCCGGCGAGACCGGGTTGCCGTTCGGAGCCGGCGACATCATCATGACGTGCGGTGCGGCGGGCGCGGCCAACGTGGTGCTGCGGGCCATCCTGAACCCCGGCGACGAGGTGATCATCCTGTCGCCGTTTTTCGGCGAGTACACCTACTACATCCAGAACCACAACGGCGTGCCCGTCATCGTGCCCACCGACGCCGAATTCGGCCTTGACCTGGAGGCCATCGACGCGGCCATCACGCCGCGCACCAGGGCGGTTATGGTCAACTCGCCCAACAACCCGTCGGGCGTCGTGTATCCGGCGGAGGACGTGGCGACGCTGGCCGACCTGTTGCGGCAGGCGGAGCAGCGGTTCGGGTCGGAGATTTTCATCATCAGCGACGAACCCTACCGGCGCATCATCTACGACGGGCTGGTGTATCCGCAGGTGTTTCCCCACTACGAGCGCACCATCGTGGTGAACTCCCACGCCAAGGACCTGGGCCTGCCGGGCGAGCGGATCGGACACATCGCCGTGCATCCCGACTACGCCGGCAAGGCGGAGTTGATGGACGGGCTGGTGTTCTGCAACCGCGTGCTGGGATTCGTGAACGCGCCGGCGTTGATGCAGCACGTGGTGCGCGCCGTGCAGGACGCCTCGGTGGACGTGGGCGAATACCAGCGCAAGCGGGATTTTCTGTACGACAATCTGACTGGGATGGGGTACTCCGTCGTCAAACCCCAGGGCGCGTTCTACCTGTTCCCGCGCTCGCCGCTGGCGGACGACGAGGCGTTCGTGGCGGCGTTGCAGGAGTACAACGTGCTGGTGGTGCCGGGCAAGGGTTTCGGAACGCCCGGCCACTTCCGCATCTCGTACTGCCTGGACGACCGGGTGCTGGAAGGCTCGATGGATGGATTCGCGCGGGCAGCCGAGCAGTATTTGGGTTAGGCGTCCGGCTAAGGACGGTCGGGTTTCGGCTGTCTTCTACGGCCAGCCCGCGTTGGCTTCCCGCGACGGCAGGCGCACGGTGGCGTTGCCGCGGGTGGTTACCTGCTGGCGCTGGTTCTCACCCCAGATGTCCATGTCCACCAGGCGCTCGCCGTCCTCCACACGCTTGCCGGTGATTTTTCCTTTGCACCAGGTGGTATCGCCCACCACGTTGAAGCGGCGCAGTTCCACGTGCATCGCCTTCAGGAACCCGTCGTCGCCCATCCAGTTGGTCAGCAGGTGGCCCATCCAGCAGCAGCGCTGGCATCCGTAGTCGTAGGCGCCGGGCAGGCCGGCCGACTCGGCAGCCTCCTGGATGTCGTGGACGCGGATTATCGCCTCCTGCGCACCGGTGTTGGGGTCGGTGAAACCCCACGAGGGATGGCGCAGCATCTCGCGCAACTGGATGCCGTGGCTGATGCCGCCGATGCAACCGGCGACGAAAGCGGTGATGTCGCCGTGGCTCAGCGGCCCCTTGACCACCGGCGTCAGTTCGTCGCCGACGCTTACGTCCTCGAACCAGCGAGGGTTGTTGCCGCGAATCTCCTCGTTGAGGATGGCCTGGTGGATGGTCTCCAGTTCCTCGCGGGAATACTGGTAGGGCTCGAAGGTGTACTTCTGCCGTTCGCGGGCGGCGCTGCGCTCGGCGCGGATCTGCCAGCCCTTGGTCTTGGCCAGGGTCTCGCCGCGCTGGTTGTAGTAGTGGGTGACGCTGGACTGGATGACGATGCGCCCTGCGAACTCGCTCTCTTTTTCTTCCAGTCCGGTGAACTGTTCCTGGACGCTGATCTGGTCGTCCAGGTAGATGGGGCGATACCACTCCCAATCGTTGCCGGCGTGGAACCCGTGGACGCCGGGCAAGCCGCCGGTGCGCCCGGAGCACCAATAGACGCTGTACAGGAAGCAGGGCGGCGCGATGATGTTGCCGTACTTGCTGGTCTGAGCGTAGGAGCGGTCCCAGTACAGCGGGTTGGTGTCGCCGATGCCCTGGCAGAAGTGCCGGATGGCGCTGCGGGATGCCTCTTCATTGAACAGTCCCACACCGTACTGCCGCGGGCGGTTGAAGCTGCCCACCCTGCTGCGGAGGCGGTCCAGCTCCTCTTCGGTAATTCTGCCGGATTCCAGCACCATGATACGATTCCTCCGATGTGTTCACTGGCAGAAGATTATAGCCTACGGGCGGCTAAGGCGGCGGCGGGATGGTGAGCACCGGCGTCCGTTCCCGCAGGTAGCGCTCCGTCACGAAGGGCGACCCGAAGCCATACTCATCGGCGCACTCCCGCACCAGCGCCAGCGTCTCCGCGCGCAGCGTCTGGGGCGCCGGCTCCGCTCCGCCGTCGATGATGCTGCGGATCAGGCGGCCGGCCAGGTCCTGCTTGGTGTCGGGATGCCCGCAGATGCCCTCGTAGGCCACGCCGCCACACGCGGGGCAGTACCACCACTCCAGCGTCAGCACCGAATTTATGCCCAGGTCCGGCAGCTCCCCGAAGATTTCGTGCGCGGCGTAGCGCCCGTAGTAGTCGCCGACGCCGGCATGGTCGCGGCCAAACATGTGGTGAGTGCAGCCGAGGTTCTTGCGCACCAGCGCGTGGAACACGGCTTCCCTGGGGCCGGCGTAGCGCATGTCCCACAGCAGCGCGGTGGTTCGGTGTATTTCGTCGCGGAAAAACCCCTGCGCCCGCAGGTTTTCGTGGGTGAGGACAATCGCCTCGTCGATGTAGTCACCGACTTTCTTTTCGCCGATGACCGCGCTGACCAGTACGCCGTCGGCCTGGGCTTCCATGAACGCGCCTTTCATCAGGTACTCGTGGCCGGAGTGGGGCACGTTGCGAGTCTGGTGGGCCACGGCCCGCTGCCAGCCCAGCCTGTCGAGTTCGGCGCGCAGTTGGGCCGGCGTCCGCCAGTATCGGTCAAAGGGCGGGCTGATCACGGGTTCGCAGACCAGGGTGATGTCGCCGGCGACGAAACGGTTGGCGTAACCCAGGGTGCGCTGGACGCCGGGGTGTGCCGGTTCCGTAGTCGCATATACCTTGCCGGCGAGTTCGGTGAGGTCGGCGGCGAAAATCTCGGAGACTTCCAGCGTCGCCAGCGGGTTGCCCTGGTGGGTCAGGAGCACGGTGTCGCCCACGGACACCCCGGCTCGCCGCAACTCCGCGTCGGCGACGTCCAGGACGATAGGAATGGGCCAGACATAGCCGCTGACCAGGCGCATGGAATCCGCCACCGACGCCACGTCCGCGCTGCCCATGAAACCGGTGAGCGGTGAGAAGAACCCGTAAGCGAGGTTCACGCACTCGTGGACGATCTGCTCGCGGACTTCGATGGCGGTCAGGCCGGCAACGTCGTCGGCGGAGCGCAGGGGCTGCACGCGCTCCACCAAGACTCCGCCGTGGGGTGACAGGCTGTTGTCAACGTTCATGGCACGCGGGGCCGCCGGACGGCAGAGAGAACGGCATCGCAGGGGTCAGTGGTCCAGGTATTGAGCGTCGCGCTTTTCCCGGAACGCCGCAACGCCTTCAACGTGGTCCCGGGAGGTCAGGGTGATGGTCTCCCCGGCGGCGGCCATTTTCATCGCGGTCTCAAGGTCAAATTCCAGGCCCTTGTAGAGCATCAGCTTGGACAGGCGAATGGCGATGGGCGGGCCGGCGGCGATGCGTTCGGCCAGTTCCAGCGTAGTCGCTTCCAACTCATCCTCGGGAACCAGGCGGTTCAGAAAACCGAGGCGGTGGGCCTCGTCGGCCTCCAGGAAATCGCCGGTGAAGAGCATTTCGGCGGCGCGGCCCAGGCTGCCGAAGGTGCGCGGGTAAAGCCAGGTGCCGCCAAAACCGGGAAACAGCCCGATGCGCACGTAGGCCGACATGAACCGGGATCGCGGCGTGCCGATGCGGATGTCGCAGGCGCAGGCCAAGTCCAGGCCGGCGCCGGTGGCTACTCCGTTGACCATGGCGATCACGGGTTTTTCGCAACGCTGCACGCCGAGAATCATGTCCTGAGCGAGGCGGAAACTGCGGCGGACTTCATCGGCGTTGCCGGAAGTCCAGCCCTCGCCGTCGCCGTTGGACGAGCCGCCCAACTGGTTGAGGTCGCCACCGGCGCAGAAGGCGCGGCCGGCCCCGGTGATGATCACGACGCGGATGTTGGGGTCCGAGTCGGCCTCGGTCACAGCGTCGGCGATTTCGACCTGCATCTGGTCGTTGAGGGCGTTCAGTCGGTCGGGGCGGTTGAGGGTGATGCGGGCGATGCCGGAATCGTGGTTGGCGTCGTAAAGGATGAGTTCGTAAGCGGGCATTGACTATAGTTCCTGGAAAGAGGGATGCGGCGGATAAGTATAGCACGCAAAGGGCGCGGTTCCCGACCCGGGATTAGGCTATAATGCGCCCCTGAAAGCGTAATTCCGTTTGCTACGAATACGTACGGAGGTGACCGAATTGGACGATTCAGGTAACGGAGTGCTGCTCGCCGTAGATTGGGAGAACATTCGCCGGGGGGCGCAGTTGTACCAACGCAACGTGACGCCGCGTACTCTGTATGATGCCATGAAGAATGTTGGGGAAGTGTTTGGAGAGGTTAAGGGCGGCAAGGCGTTCGGGGATTGGGGGCTGCGTCCTGACGACGGAGTGGCCTTCAGCGAAACCGGCATCCAGCCCTACCAGGCCCCGCGCACCATGGCCGGCAAGGACCGCAGCGACCCCGCGATGCTGCTGGAAGTGTATGACTGGCTGCGCGACCGCGATGATTGCGGAGTGATCGTCCTGGCGTCCGGCGATTCCGACTTCCAGATCCTCGTGGATCGGGCGCGGGAAATGGGCCGGCGCATCGTGCTGTGCGCGTTCAGCCAGTCGGTGGCGCGCGACATGCTGGCGGTGGCGCCGCTGTTTCCGCTGGAGGCGGAGCTCGGCATCCAGCTGGCGGAGCACGGGGACGTCCCGGTGCAGGAACATCAGGAAGCCGCGGCGCAGGACGTTCTCCAGATTTTCGTGCGGGAAATGAGCAAGCTGGAAAGCCGCATGAACTTCGTGGGGTACAACATGCTGTGCAACCAGTGGATGCTGGACTGGGGAATCGCCTGGAACGAGTACGAGTGCCGGAAGCTGGTTGACCAGTGGATCTACGAGGAACTCATAGAAAGGCACGATGTTTTCAACCCCAACAACCCCCAGTTCCCCACCTCCGCGATCCGGTTGGTGCGGACCAACGAGTTGGTGCGGGAGGCGCTGGGATTGAACCGACCGACCATCATGAACCCGGTCGTGACGAGTGAACCCGCCGGGGCACAATACCAAGCGGAGTAGGAATGACAGACTTCAGCTACATTGACCATCTGGAATGCACCATCAGCGGCGAAGAATATCCGTATGATGGGTTGGCCACCGTCAGCCCAGGCAGCGGCAAAGTCCTGTTCGTCCGCTATGACCTGCCCCGCCTACGCCGGGAGGTGGACCGGGGGGTCTTCGATAGCCGCCCGGCCAATATGTGGCGCTACCACGAACTGCTGCCCGTAACCGACCCGAACCAGGTTATCACCCTGGGCGAAGGCGGCACCCCACTGCTGGACGCCACCACCCTGGCCCGGCAGGTGGGCATCCGCCGGCTGCTGATCAAGGAGGAGGGTCTCAACCCCACGGGCACCTTCAAGGCCCGGGGCATCGCGGCTGCGGTGTCCAAAGCGGTGGAGATGGGCGCCACCGGATTCACCATGCCCTCGGCGGGCAATGCCGCCGGCGCAGCGGCCGCCTACTGCGCCCGGGCCGGAACGCCGGTCAAGGTGTTCATGCCCCAGGACGCACCGGATGCCAACAAGAAGGAATCCATCGTGGCGGGTTCGGAACTGAACCTGGTGGACGGGCTGATCAGCGACGCCGGCCGCATCTCCGTGGGCGTCGCCGCCGAGCAGGGGCTGTTCGACCTGTCCACGCTGAAAGAGCCCTGCCGGGCCGAAGGCAAAAAGACCATGGGCCTGGAAATCGCGCACCAACTGGGCTGGCGCATGCCGGACGTTATCGTGTACCCCACGGGCGGCGGCACCGGAATCATCGGGATGTACAAGGGGTTCCAGGAACTGTTGGAACTGGGCTGGGTTGAGGGCGAACCGCCCCGGTTCTACGCCGTGCAGGCTGACGGATGCCAGCCCATCGTCAAGGCATTCAACGACGGCACGGATACCGCCGATCCCTGGCAGAACGCCACCACCAAGGCCGACGGACTGCGCGTGCCCGGGCCGTTTGCGGACTACCTGATCCTCCAGGCAATACGCGAAACGGGCGGCGGCGCGCTCGCGGTGAGCGACGACGAGATGGTGGACGCCATGTACCGCCTGGCGACTACGGAGGGCATCATCGCCTGCCCGGAAGGCGCGGCCACGCTGGTGGGCCTGGAGCGGCTGCTGGCCGACGGCAGCATCGAAGCCGACGAGGAGGTGGTGCTGCTCAACACCGGCTCCGGCTACAAGTACCTGGACCTGCTCAGGGGGCCGGAGGAATAGAAAGCAACCGGGGGCGAATTACGATTCGCCCCTACGCTTTTGCGAACGCCTTTTTGATGCTGCTCATCGCCCGGCGGACGGGACGCCGGCGCGGGCGCAGGTTATTGGCAATCAGCGGGGCCAAGGTAGGATTTGCGGCGACCAGCGGCGCGACCCACTTCCGCAGCTCCGCCATGGTGGGTGGCCGGTCGTCCCAGGTCGGCGCCAGGGATTCCATCGGGTGCCACTGCTTGCGGCCGGGCAGGCGGGTCATCACGGTGCCTCCCGCCTCCTGCACGGCAATGGCGCCGCCCAGCATGTCCCACATGCGCGGCGCGCCAATCACGGCGAACTGCAAAACGCCCATGGCGGTCATGGCAAGCTCGTAGGCGATGCTGCCGGTGACGCGCAGTTGGCCCAACGGCTGTCCTTTGAGTCCTTTGCCCACGCGGGTTGACGCGCCAAAAGAACCCGGCAGCCCCACCAGCCGGTCGCCGCGCAGTTTGTCGGTCTGATACACCGTGATGGGTACTCCGTTGGCGAAGGCTCCGCCCCCGGCGCGGCAATGCACGACGATGCCGTTGCCCGTGTCACCGGTCAAAGAGTTCGAGGGCCAGGGGATATACACGGCGCCGGCAACCGGTATGCCTCGGTGCAGCACGCCAATAGAGGATGCGTACACGGGCAGGCCGTTCATGAAGTTGGTGGTGCCGTCCAGCGGGTCCAGCACCCACAGGAAATCGGCGGCCGGCTTGTCGCCGTCGGCGCTGGCGTCGTCCTCCTCGCCGAGGATGCCGTGCGTCGGGAACCGTTCGGCGATGCGGCGTTCCAGGTAGGCCTGGGTCTCCTTGTCGGCGGCGGTCACCGGGTCCTGCTGGGCCTTGTCCTTGTACTCCACGCTGATCACGCGGCCGAAATAGCCGGCCAGCAGGTCACCCGCGCCCTGGGCGAACTCAACAGCGGCGGACTCGATGGCGATGAGGTCGGTGTCGGATGGCGTCATAGCGGTTGGGATTGTACACCACCTGCTATAATCGCCGTCAGCATTTGAGGAGGCGGGCAATGGACCTGGAACTGAATGGCAAAGTGGCGATTGTGGGCGGCGCGAGCAAGGGGCTCGGCAGGGCCTGCTCGGAAGTGCTGGCCGAGGAAGGGGCACGGGTCGCAATGTGCGCCCGCACGGCCTCCGACCTGGAGCGGGCGGCGGATGAAATCCGCGCGGCAACGGGAGCGGAGATCTACACCTTTGCCGGCGACCTGGACAAGGAAGAGACCATCGCGGAACTGGTGGCGAACACCGCGTCCCACTTCGGTCAGCTGGACATCATGGTGAACAACTCCGGCGGGCCGCCGCAAGCCTATGCGAAGGACTCAACCGAAGAGCTGTGGCAGGTATCGGCCAACCGCTCGCTGTTCTTCTTCGCCCGCATGACCCGCGAGGCGCTGCCCCACCTGCGGGCGCAGGGCGGCGGTCGCATCATCAACATCCTGGCCAGCACCGTCTATACGCCGATACCGAACCTGGCGCTGTCGGCGGCCACCCGCATGGGCGTGATCGGGTTCATGAAGAACCTCGCCGACGACATCGGGCACGAGAACATCCTGATCAACAACGTGTGCCCCGGCAGCATCATGTCGGAGCGCATGATGGAGAACGTGGAGGACCGGGCGCGAACGCAGAACATACCCATCGAGGACGCGCTGGCCCAGCGTGCGGAACAGACCGCGCTCAAGCGCATCGGCGAACCCCGCGAGTTGGCCTACCTGGTGGCGTTCCTGGCGTCCTCCCGCTCCAGCTACATCACCGGCACCACGATGCTGGTGGACGGCGGCCTGGTGCGGTCGGTGATGTAAAGGTCAATGTCCAGACCCCAGTTCGCCCAGCCGCCGGAACCGACCACGGCTGAGGAATACGTCGAGCGGGGCAACCGCTACAGCCGCAACGGAGTGTACGAGCGGGCCATCGCCGACTACACGACGGCCATCGAGATGGACGCCGGCTGCGCCGACGCCTGGTTCAACCGGGGCGTGTCGTGGTACGAGGTGGGCGAGTACGAGCAGTCGATTGCCGATCTGAGTGAAGCCATCCGCCTGGACCCGGAGGACGACAACTACTACTCCCGCCGGTCGCTGTCCTACCTGTTCAACGACCAGCCGGAAGAGGCCCAGGCGGACATGGACGCCAGCGAGGAAATACGGCTACGGGCGTGGGGATAATCAGCCGGCCGGTTTGAAGTACGGAATCGTGATCTGCGGCGTGGCGGTCTGGAAGGTGACCTCCACGGCCATGCCGATGTGGACGTCCCGGGGATTGCACTCCACGATGTTGGTGAACATCCGAACGCCTTCTTCAAGCTCGACCAGGGCCAGGACGTAGGGCACCATTTCGGCGAAGCCGGTGGTGCGGTTCTGCTGGGTGACGGTGTAGGTCCACACGGTGCCTCGGCCGGAGGACTGGACCCAGCGGACATTTTCGCCCCAGCAATCGGCGCAGATTCCCCGAGGGTACCACTGGTATTCGTCGCAGTCTTCGCAGTACTGGATGACCAGCTGACCGCGGCGGCAGGAGTCCCAGAAGGGCTTGGTCTCGCCCGCGATTGAGGGCAGGGGTTTGTTCCAGGTGGTGGTCATGGCTAATCCCTCGCTAGGATGACGGTGCCGCCGGAATGACGCGATCCGAGCGCGCCGCCGGTGCCGTGGGCCAGGGCGATCTTGCAGTCGGGAACCTGCCGGCCGGTGCCGTCGAACTGGTGGCGGAGCTGGCGGGTCGCTTCCAGGAGCAGGAAGATGCCGCGCATACCCGGATGGTTGGATGACAGGCCGCCGCCGTCGGTGTTGATGGGCAACGCGCCGCCGACCTGAAGCCGGCCGCCGCTGACGAACTCTCCGCCCTCGCCCTTCTTGCAAAAGCCCAGGTCTTCCAGGGTCTCCACCACCGTGATGGTGAAGGAGTCGTACACCATGGCCATGTCGATGTCGTCGTGGGTCACGCCGGCCATCTCGAACGCGCGGGGCGAACTCTGGTGCGCGGCGATGTAGATCAGGTCGCGCTTGCCGGCGCCCTGGTGGGCGATGGCCTCGCCGGCGCCCAGCACCCAAACCGGAGTGTGGCGACAGTTGCGGGCGACTTCAGGGGATGCCACCACTACCGCCCCGCCGCCGTCGGTGATGACGCAGCAGTCCATCAGGTGCAGCGGGTCGGAAATGACGCGGGAGTTGACGACGTCCTCCACGGTGATGGGGTCGCGGAACAGCGCCTCGGGGTTCATGGACGCATGGTGCCGCATGGCGACGGACACTTCGGCAAGCTGCTCTGAGGTCGTGCCGTACAGGTGCATGTGCCGGCGGGCGATCATGGCGTAGAGGCCGACGGTGGTGAGGCCGTACAGTTCCTCGAAACTGTCCGGCGATGGGTCCAGCACGGGATGCCCGAAGCGTCCGACGCCGCCGGTGCCGACGGACACGCCGCCGGAGCGGGCCAGGCTGCTGTACGTGATCACCGCCACGTTGATGCGGCCGGCCGCGATGGCGGTCAGGGCGTGGGACAGGTGAAACTCGAAAGAACCTCCGCCGACGGTGGTGTTGTCCACGTAGCTGGGGTACAGGTTCAGGTAATCGGCCAGGTTCATGCCGCTGTTGCGGATGCTGCTGGACGCAGTGAACAGGCCGTCAACGTCGTCCTTGGTCAGGCCGGCGTCGTTCAGGGCGTTGATGACGCTTTCGCCCTGGATCTGGAGCTCGCTCTTGTCGGGGGAGTAGCGGGTGACGTGCTCGTGGATGCCCACGATGGCGGCGGCGCGCCTGAGGTCAACCATGCGGGATGCACCTCCGTTGGGATTTTTGGGTTGGCGCATTATGCCACAGATTGGGGAATATTTTTACATCGACATGCAGGATGACAGGCTCACCATGAACGGGCGGTGATATACTCCCGGCGCTAGATGCTGTGATAGGGAGTTGACTATGGCGACGAAACGGAAGGGCGACGGGCTGCTGCTGGTGTACAGCGACGTGGCGCCGGAAAACGACGAGGAATACAACCGCTGGTACAACGAGGAGCACATCCCCGAGCGGCTGTCGATTCCGGGCGTGCTGGACGCGGCCCGCTACGAGGCCGTGCAGGGCGGGCCGAAGTACCTGGCCGTGTACGAGTTGGAGTCCTACGAGGCGTGGCACTCCGAAGAGTGGCAGAAGTGGCTGCGGGAGCCCACCGAGTGGTCCCGCCGCATGTCGCCCAGCGTGATCGGCACCGAGTACATCCGCAACCTTTACCAGCGGGTCCACCCGGAGACCCTGTCCGAGGAGACGGCGCAGGCCGGCATGTCGCCGTTGCTGCTGGTGGGCCGCATGGGGATCCCTGAGCACCTGGAGGAGGCGTGGAACCACGCCTACAACAACGAGCGCCTGCCGATGGCCCTGGACATACCGGGCTACATCCGCGCGCGGCGTTTCCGGGCGATGATGGGCGAGCCCAAGTACTGCACCGTGCACGAAATGGAGTCGCTGGCGGTGGCGGAGAGCGAAGCCTGGCAGAACTGGAGCCGGATTGAGACGCCAGTGTGGACGCATGAAGTCCGCCCGCACATGGTGCATGGGGAGGGGTCGCCGGGCGTGTACCGGCGGATTTTCCCGGAGTAGGGTTTCAGGTATAGAGCGAGGCGGTTACGTTCGCGCCCATCAGCACCTGGCCGGCGTATTCGTAGTTGGAGGGCAGGCCCGAGATGTGCTGTCCGCTGACGTGCAGGTCGCGGAAGAACCGCTCCAGGCCGACGGAGCGGTGGATGGCGTTGGTGCCGGCCACGTTGAACAGCTTATCCACGATGTCCACCGAGCGGCGGATGGCGTGAGTGATGGCCAGGCGGGCGCGGATGGCCCGGTCGGACGAGTCCGGGAGTTGTTTCACCTGAGCGTCCCACAGGGAGCCGATGGCGTCCAGGACGTAGGTGCGGGCGGCGTCGTGCATGGCCTCGCACTCGCCGTAGGTGATCTGGACGTAGCCTCGGTCGCGCAGCAACGCCGGCGAGTTGGTGGTGCCGGAGCCGGTGGCCAGTTCGTGAAAGGCGTCCAGGGCGCCCCTTGCCATGCCCAGCGCGTTGCCGGCGGCCAGCGTCCAACTGAGCAGGATGGCGTTCTGCGGCGGATGGTACAGCGGGCTGTCGTAGTGGGCGACGTCGCCCCGGGTGTAGGTGTGGCGGGCCGGCACGAATACGTCCGAATACTCGCAGTCGTTGCTGGCGGTGCCGCGCATTCCCAGGGTGGTCCAGTTGTCGATGACGGCGCCCGACGCCACGGGCACGACGGCGATGCGGGTGGCCTGGGTTCCGTCGTCGTTGACCACGGGTCCGCCGTCCGGGTTGAGCATGCGACAGTTGATGAACAGCGCGGTGGAATGGTCGATGCCGCTGAGGTAGTTCCAGCGGCCGTTGATCAGATAGCCGCCGTCGGCGATGGTGGCCGTTCCCTCCGGTCGAGCCGAGCCTGAGCCGAGCAGGTCGGGCGGGTCGCCGAACAGTTCCACCGTGGCTTTGGGAGTCAGTCGTGATACGGCCGCGGTGATGGCCGTGCCGTTGAAGACGCACCAGCCGGCGGAACCGTCGGCCTGGGAAATGGTCTCCACCACGCGGAAGGCGGTGAGCGGGTCCAGTTCCGGGCCGCCCAGTTGCTTGGGAGCGTACAGGGAGAAGAGCCGGTGCCTGGCCATGCGCGCGGCGAGTTCCGGCGGCAACTGGCATTCGGCATCGATGCGGTCAAGATTGGCCAGGATTTCGGGAACCAGGCTCTGCGCGACGGCGACCAGATCTTCAGGCATAGGGGGACTCCGGCATGAATGGTGGGGGAATCATTATAGACGGGAAAGGACTGACAGGAGCGGGCGGCGAATTGGCGCTGCGGATTGCGGCGCAGTGACGATTTAAGGTTGAGCGATGATGCGCTTAATGGTACGATGACGCTGGCGATTTGTTAGTTCAAGTCGAGGAGGTCTTATTTAATGGCTGATCAGAACCATGACATTGCGCTGATGGCCCACCTGATGCGTCGGGCCGGCTTTGGCGCGCAGTACGCCGAACTGGAAGAACGCGCGGCCAAGGGGTATGACGCGACGGTGGAAGAGTTGCTCAACCCCGAAGTGAACCCCCACGGGATGGACCTGGACGTCGCGGAGCGTTGCTTCATCGAGTGGAGCCACCAGACCCGGGGCGTGCCGGAGTACTTCGCGTTCCGAATGATCAACTCCAGGTGCCAGCTTGAGGAAAAGATGGTGCTGTTCTGGCACGGCATCCTGTGCACCGCCGACAGCAAGACGCAGAGCTACCCCACGTCCTACGACGAGATCGAGATGTTCCGAGAACTCGGCATGGGCAGCTTCCGCGACCTGCTGGTGGGAATCTCCCGCGACCCGGCGATGATTTTCTTCCTCGACAACTGCCTGAGCCACAAGGGCGCCATCAACGAGAACTACGGGCGCGAACTGCTGGAGTTGTTCTCCATGGGTGTGGGCATGGACGGCGAGTTCAACTACACCGAGGACGACGTGAAGGAATGCGCCCGGGCCTTCACCGGCTGGACCATCGCGAACAACGTTCCGGGCCAGCCCTACGGCCGCTACCACGCCCAGTTCGTGTACAACCCCGAAGACCACGACGAAGGCACCAAGACGTTCCTGGGCGAGACCGGAAACTTCAACGGCGAGGACGTCATCGACATCATCGCAAAGCAGCCGGCCACGGCCCGGTTCATTTCCCGCCACCTGTACAGCTACTTCATTTCCGACGAGGCGCAGGTGCCGTCCTGGATGGAAACCCCGCCCAAGGATCCGGAAACCATCAAGATGCTGGAGGACGAGTACTTCCGCTCCGGCTACAACATCAAGGCCATGTTGAGGGTGCTGTTCCACTCCGACGCGTTCAAGAACGCCCGGTTCCAGCGGGTCAAGAGCCCGGTGGAAACGGTCATGGGAACGCTGCGCCTGGTGGGCGACTGGACGGAGCCCAAGCCCGGCTTCGAGTTCATCTTCGACGAGATGAAGCACATGGGCCAGGAACTGTTCAACCCGCCGTCGGTGGAGGGCTGGCACACCGGCCAGGAGTGGATTGACGGCGGCACCCTGGTGCACCGCATCAACTTCACCGCCGACTTCGTTGGCGACGTCAACCAGCCGGGCGTGCGCGAAATCATCGACCGCCTGGCCGACGCCGGCCCGGTGATTTCCCCCGAGCAGATGGTGGACACCACGTGCCTGCTGATGGGCCACTACGAGTTGGCGGACGAGACGCGGCAGATGATGGCGGCCAGCCTGGAAAAGGGCGGCACCATCCACACCGACACCGAGGAATTCGGCACGCGGGTGAGCGAGTTGCTGCAGATGATCGTGGCCACCAAAGAGTACATTTACGCCTAGCCCGTTTGACCGCCGGCTGGCGCAACAGAGCAAGAGAAAAAGCAATCCCAACGGGAGGAATAAACCGTGACCGCTACGAAAAAAGACCCGGTGTTGGTGGTACTGCAGATGTCCGGCGCGTTCGACGCGCTGAACACCATCATCCCCTACAGCGACCCGCTGTACAAAGACTACCGGCCGCACCTGAAGGTGGAGCCGGAGGAAGTGCTGGCAATTGACGACAAGGTTGGGTTCCACCCGGCCATGGCGCCGATCAAGGACATGTACGATGAGGGCAAGGTCGCCGTCATCCAGGGTATCGGCTACCCGAACCCCATCCGCTCCCACTTCCGCTCCATGGACATCTGGCACACCGCCGAGCCGACCAAGATGGCCACCGAAGGCTGGCTGGGCCGGGCCATCCAGGACCTGGACCCCAACAAGGAAAACGTGCTGACCGCCGTGAACTTCGGTCGCGGACTCCCCCGCGCGCTGGCCGCTCCCGGCGTGTCCGTCGCGTCGGTGGGCAACCTGGAGACCTACGGCGTCCTGACCGGCATTGACGGCGAGGACCAGCGGGCCGAGGCTCTGGACATCTTCTCCCGCATGTACTCGCCCATGGTCGGCAACGGCCCCATCAACGACTACCTGTCCCAGACCGGCCTGGACGCGCTGAAGGGCGCGGACATCCTGCGCACCGCGCCGGAGATCTACTCCTCCAGCATCGAGTACGGCGGCGACATGTTCTCCCAGTGGGTCAAGAACGTCGCGCAGGTACACACCGCCGGCTTCGGCACCCGCGTCCTGTACACCGGCCTGAATCCGGGCGCCTTCGACACCCACGCCAACCAGCCGACTTCGTTCGCCAAGCTGTGGGGCGAGGTTTCCCGCGCGGTCAACGACCTGTACCAGGACCTGAAAGAACACGACGCCAACCAGGAAGTTGTGATGGTGCTGTTCACCGAGTTCGGGCGCCGCGTGCAGGAGAACGGTTCCGGGACCGACCACGGTTCGGGCAGCGTTGCGTTCGTGCTGGGCGACGCCGTGAAGGGCGGCCTCTACGGCGAGTATCCCTCGCTGGAGCCGGACAAGCTGGACGAAGGCGACCTGAAGTGGAACAACGACTTCCGCCAGACCTACGCCACCATCCTCGACAAGTGGCTGGATCTGGACGACAAGGCGATCCTGCAAGGCGAGTTCGAGCAGTTCGACTTCATCAAGAAGTAGCCAACAAGGTGAGTGCAATGGTTACGCAGACTGAAATTGCGCCGGTAACGTTCCAGTACAGCCACGTCATCGGGCGGCAGGAAGTGCGCAGCGGCAACGGGTTCTTCAACCCCGTGGCCATCACGCGTGACGACAACGGGCTGCTCTACGTGCTGAGCCGGGGAACCGAGACGCCGGCGTTCTTCCCCTGCAAGCGGGTCACGGTTTTCCACCCGGACGAAGAGGAAGTCGTGGCCGAGTTTGGCCAGAAGATTCCGCCGGAGGACGCCGACGACACCACGCCCAACGGATCGTTCATGTGGCCCACCTCGGTGGCGCTGGACAGCCAGGGCTACGCCTACGTTTCCGACGAATGGCTGAACCGGGTCTCCATCTACGACCAGGAGCATGGCAACTGGATCGGCATGTGGGGAATCCCCGGCGACGCCCCCGGCGAGATCAACCGGCCGGCCGGCCTGGCCTTCGACAGGAACGACAACCTGTACATGGTGGAGAGCCGGAACCACCGGGTTTCGGTGTTCACCAAGGACGGCAAGTACCAGTTCGGCTGGGGCGGTTTGGGCGATGGCGACGGCCAGTTCAACCTGCCCTGGGGCATCGAGATCGACCACAACGGCGATGTGTACGTAGCCGACTGGCGCAACGACCGCATCCAGAAGTTCGCGCCGGACGGAACGTTCCTGATGAAGTTCGGCGAATCGGGCGACGGCGAGGGTCAGTTCAACCGGCCCACCGGCGTGGCGGTTGACAAGGATGGGCACATCTTTGTGACCGACTACAAGAACGACCGGGTGCAGGTGTTCCTTGGTGACGGCAGCTACGTCACCACCATGCGCGGGCAGGCCGGCCTCTCCAAGTGGGGCGCCGAGCGCGTGTACCTTGACCCGACCATCGTTCAGGCCCGCAACCGCGCCCTGAACCTGCAAGAGCGGGAGGGAGCCTTCCAGGGTCCCATCGCGGTGGAAGTGGACGACGACGGCCACGTGTTCGTGCTGGAAACCGCCCGCCACCGGGTGCAGGTGTTCTCCAAGCAAACCGCCATGTTCGCCGGCGAACTCTGATCAACCGGAAAAACCGGCATCGGAACGCCACGGGTAACACCGTGGCGTTTCTCTTTACGCGCTGCCGAGGAATACTTGCGTCAGTATATCGGTGTCGCGGATGGACTGGGGGGTGCCGTTGTGCACCACGCTTCCCTTGTCCAGCACGTAGGCCCGGTCAACGATGTCCAGCACGCCCTTGATGTTGTGCTCCACGACCATGATGGTGGTGCCCAGCCGTTCGCTGATTTCGGCGACCTTCTGGAAAACCTCCCTGACGATGATGGGGGCCAGGCCCAGCGTTGGCTCATCCAGCAGCAATAGCTCGGGCGATGCCATGAGGCCGCGTCCCAGCGCGAGCATCTGCTGCTGGCCGCCGGACATCTGGCTGGCCATGTCCCGGCGCTTTTCGTACAGGATTGGGAACAGTTCCATCACGGAGTCGAGCCGGCGTGACTTTTCCGCCCGGTCGTTCAAATAAATGCAGCCCATCTCCAGGTTCTCGGCGATGGACAGGTGGGTGAACACCCGGCGACCCTGGGGCACGAACGCGATGCCTTCCTTGACGATCTCGTGGGTTTCGACGGCCAGCGGTCGCTGCCGCCAGTACACTGTGCCCGACACTACCGGGGCCAGCCCCATGACCGCCTTGAGCACCGTGGACTTGCCGGCCCCGTTGGGCCCCATGACGGCGACCACCTCGCCGGCGTAGATGTCCATGGATACGTCGTCCAGCGCGCGGACGGCGCCGTACTCCACCGAGATATTGGTGAGTTCCAGCAGCGGCGGGTTTACGTTGGTTTCCATTATGCGCCCAGGTATGCCTCAATGACCTCTTCGCTGTTCAGCACCGGCTCCACTTCGCCGGCGGCGAGCAGGGTGCCGCTGTCCAGCACGATGATGCGGTCGGAGAGTTCGCGCACGATTTCCATGTTGTGGGAGATGAAGACGATGGTGTGGCCGTCGGCGCGCATCTGCTTCATGATGTCCTTGACCCGCTCGATCATCTGCGGGAAAAGGCCGGCGAAAGGCTCGTCCATCAGGTACGTGTTGACGTTCATGGCCAGGGCGCGGCCGATTTCCACCAGCTTGCGCTGCCCGTAGGATAAGTCCTGGGCCAGGGAATCGCGCTTGTCCCACATCCCCACCTGCTCTAGGATGGCCTGTGCCTTTTGCCTGGTGGACGGTTTGGCGCGCTCGAACAGGGACGGGAACAGGCGACGCTCGGTGAGCACCACCATGATGTTGTCCCACACGGTGATCTGGTCGAACAGCCGCACCTCCTGGAAAGTACGGGTCAGACCGTGGTCGGGCGTCTCGTGGGCCTTGACCACGCGGAGGCCTTGGCCGTCGATGATGACCATGCCGCCGTCCAGGGGCAGCACGCCGCTCAGCAGGTTCACCAGGGTCGATTTGCCGGACCCGTTGGGGCCGACGATGCTGGTGGTTCCCTGCCGTGGTATCACCAGGCTCAACTCATCCACGGCGCGGACGGCGCCGAAGTGCTTGGAGATTTCCCGCGTTTCCAGGGCCAGCTCTTGCTGGCCGGCTCGGGTCGAAGTCATAGACGATACCTCCCGACCAGGCCCTGGGGCCGGAACAGCATCAGCAGCACCAGCAGGATGCCCAGGACTACCTGGCGCGCCTGGCCGATGTACTCGGTGGGCAGGAACGGAATGAAGCGCATGCCTTCCTCCAGCAGCACGAAGGCCATCGCGCCCAGCAGCGACCCCCAGATGGTGGCGAGGCCGCCCAGGATCACGATGGAAACCAGCAGCACCGATTCCAGCAGGATAAACGAGTTGGGGTCGATGAACGTGGTCCAGCTGGCGAACAGGCCGCCGGCAATGCCGGCCATCATCGCGGAGATTACCCACACGGCGAGCTTGTACTGCGTGGCCCGGTATCCAAACACCTCGATGGCCTGCTCGTCCTCGCGGATGGCGGTGAGCACGCGCCCGAATGACGAGGACACAATGAACCACGAAATCAACATCACCACGGCGAGAAAGACCAGGCACAGCAGCAGAAACTCCAGCTCGCCGTCGAAATACCATCCGCCAACTTGCGGTCGGGCGATTTCATGGATGCCGAACGCGCCCCGGGTGACGGGCCGCAGGTTCAGGAAGACGTTGAAAGCGATAATGGCGAAACCGAAGGAGGCCAGGACGAATATGTCGTCGCGGAAGCGGTTGAACACCACGCCCACCAGGATGGCGGCGAGGCCGGCCAGCACGGCGCAGATCGGCAGCACGGCGAAGAAAGGCCAGCCGAAGGTGGGAATGGCCTCGGTGCGGAGCTGTTCGTAGGCCGGGTCGGAGGTGAGGATGGCCATGGTGTACGCGCCGATGCCGAAGAACCCGATGTGGCCCACGGAGAGCAGGCCGGTGAATCCCACCACCAGGTTGAGGCTGACCGACAGGATCGCCCAAATCGCGAAAACGGTGCCGATGATTACGGCGAAGCCGGCCCCCTGCCAGAACATGAAGGCGATGGCCCACCCGAGGATCAGCAGGCTGGCCCAGAATTCGATGTTGCGGCGGGTGTGGCGGGCCAATTCGCCGGGGTTGCGCATCAGCCCGGCCAGTTCTCCTATGCGCTGGGTGTCAAAGGGCACGGCATCATCTCCGGGGCAGCAGGCCCTGGGGCCAGAAAGAAAGGAAGAGGATGAGCAGGATAAATGCGATGGCGTCTTTCCATTCCCCGGCCAGGTCCCAGATGCCGAATTGCTCGACTACGCCGAGGACGAACCCGCCGACGATTGCGCCGTACAGGTTACCGATGCCGCCGACCACGGAGGCGATCCAGCCCTTGAGCAGCAGCAGCAGGCCCATGCGGGGCTGCACGGCGGTGTCGTGGCCCGTGAGGATGCCGGCCAGGGCGGCGTACATGGAGCCGATGAAGAAGACGGCGGCGATAATCACGGTGGTATTGATGCCCACCACCTTGGAGACTTCCTCGTCGTCGCCGATGGCGCGGACGGCCCGTCCAAACGACGTCTGCTTCAGGAGCAGCCACAGGATGGCGAAACCGGCCAGCGCCACCCCGATGCCGAAGACGTTGAACCCCTTGATGCGCGCGCCGGCGATTTTCCACGTCTCGCTGCCGAAGGCGGTGGGCAACGGACGGGGAGCGGCCTCGAATACAATCACGATGAACGCGGCGATGGCGAGCAGGATGCCCAGGGATGCCACCAGCATGATGAGGGGCGAACGCGCCCGTTCACGCATGTACACGTAGAGACCGCGATAGAGGGCGAGGCCCACGCATCCGGCCAGCAGGCAGGACACGGCCCAGCTGAGGTAGAGGCCCGCCCCGGGCGCGCCGGCGGTGAGGTAGCCGCACCATGCGCCGACGGCGACGGCGGGCAGCCCGGCGATGGCGGCAAAGCGCGCAAGGCGGATGCTGGGAACGAAGGTCTGCACTGCCCAGTACGGGACGAGAACGGCTAAAACCGCGACGCTGGCGGCGATGGCCGGGCTCAAGGTCAGGTGGAGAATCCCGGGGAATGCGAGGACCAGGCCGGTGTATCCTCCGGCCGCGCCTCCCAGCAGGCCAATCGCCACGGCAATCGTATTCGGACTAAACCGGCCGCGAAGTCGTGGGTGCAGAATGGTGTAAAGGACCCAGGCGACGACGCCCCCGACCACGGCGGCAAATATGGCGTTGACATACACGCTGTTGACGTCGGCGCGGCTACCCAGCGACTCGGAGGTGCGCAGGTAGAACACGCCGTAGGCTCCCAGGGCCGCCGCCGCCCCGTAGTACAGGTCAAAGAACCAGACGGTGCTGTACACCAGGGTGAAGCCCATGGCCAGGAGCGCGTACACCGCGCCGACGGCGATGCCGTTGAAGGCGAATTGCAGGGCCTGGGGCGGCGACTGGCCGATTTTCCAGGCCAGGTAGGCGACGACGGCTGCGGTCAGGACCAGGGCCAGCGCCCGGGTGCCGGGGATGTTGAACAGGGCGGGGAATCCGCGTGCGGTTTCGCGCTGACTGGACAAGATCGTATCCTCGGGAAAGCCGGTAGCCGATTAGAAACGCGGGCATATTACCATAAAGGGGGCCGGTCGCCATCAACGACCGGCCCCGCCTATGGGTACGAGTTCCGAAATCAGGGAGTGGGCGCCGGACCCAGGTTCTCGTAACCCAGGTTGTCGTCGTTGCGCTCGGCGAGCGGCAGTATCTGGACGACCGCGTTGCCCAGGCCGACCACCTCACCGTACTCATCGAAGCTGTAGCCGTCGCCGATGGCTCCGCTGAAGGTGATGTCGTACATGCAGTCCCGGAAGCCGTCGGTGTCCTGGTCGTCGCCGGTTTGGGCGAGACACGCGGCGGCCAGGTACACGTCGTCGTAGGCGGAAGCCTGGAACCACGGCTGGGTGGCGACGTGTCCGAAGTGCGCCTCGAAGTCCTTGAGGAACTGCTCGCCCCGGTTGGTCAGGCCCAGGGGGATGATGGCTTTCATCCCGGTGGCGGCCTCGCCGGCGATGCTCAGCGCCTCGGGGCCGGTGTTCACCGACTCGGTGTAGATGGGGCCCTCGTATCCCAGCTCACGCAACTGCTTGATGATGGTCCCGCCGGAGAACTCGCCCTGCGAGGCCAGGTACACCGCGTCCGGTTCCGCGTTAATCAGCTTGGTGAGCTGGGTGCGGAAGTCGGTGATGTCGCTGGCGTAGCTCTCGGCAGCCACCACGTGGCCGCCCAGTTCCTCCAGGCGAGCCACCGTGGTGCGGCGCGCGCCTTCGGCGTAGTCCGTGGACTCGGTGATGGTAGCCAGGTGGTGGTGTCCGTCGGCGGCAATGGTGTTGCCGGTGTCGATGCCCAGTTGGTCGTCGTTGATGGCGGTACGGAAGATGTAGTCGCCGGCCGGCTTGATGTCGGGGCTGGTCGCGGAGGCGGAGAGCATGATGACGCTCTCGGCTTCGGCGAGAGGCGCGGCCCCCAGCATCGCGCCGCTGCAAGTGGTGCCCAGGATGATCTTCACGCCGTCAACGTCGGTGAGCTTGTTGTAGGCGGTGATGGCGTCCTGGGCGTTGCACTTGGAGTCTTCGGCGATCAGTTCCAGCATACGGCCGTTAATGCCGCCGGCGGCGTTGATTTCCTCCACCGCCATCTGCTTGGCCTGGACGATCGGGTTGCCGTAGGACTCGCCGACGCCGGTAAGGGCGTCCATCGCGCCGATGCGGAACGGCTCGGCGGACGCGGGCATGGCGGCGATGGGCGCGGTGCCGACGGCAGCGTCGCAGCCGGCCTGGCCCAGGATGCGGTAGCCGTGGTTGTCCGCGGTGCGCACGTCCAGGGGCAGGACCCCCACCACCGCGTTGGACAGGCCCACAACCACGCCGCGGTCGTCAA
>JAJDWF010000138.1 GCA_022825745.1 Dehalococcoidia bacterium
CCATCAGCGAGACCGCCACCAAGATGGGCATCGAAACGCGGGCGTTCGTAGTGCACCTGCCCCAGTACCTGAACCTGGACGACGATTACCAGGGCGCGGCGCGGATGATGGGCCTGCTGTGCCGGCTGTACGACTTTCCCGACTACATCGCGCAGTTGGACCGGGGGCAGAAGCAGTACGACGAGCTGACCTCTCGCGACGGCCAGATACCCAGCGGCGACGTGCTGACCCGCATCGAAGAGATGTACGACAGCGAATACGGCGCCGACAACCGCCCGGAACCCACGACACCGCTGCCCTCCAGCATCGAAGAGTTCCTGCAGGGCCTGGACGTCGATCTGAGCGAGGTGGGCGACGCCGACGACTCGGACGACGGCGACGATCCTGATCGCGGGTTGGCCGGCGTCTAGCGGCCCGACGCCATGACAGGCCGTGCGCCGGCGGTTGCCGACCGTCCTCACGTAGCGGAACTGCTGCGGACGCTGATCCGGTACGACACGACGAATCCCCCGGGCAACGAGCGCGAGTGCGCCGCCTACTGCCGGGACGTTTTGAACGGCGTCGGCATCCCCGCCGAGTTGATGGACAACGACCCCGACCGGGTCAACGTGATCAGCCGACTGAAGGGGCGCGGGGATGCACCTCCGCTGCTCATGTACGGGCACATCGACGTGGTGCCCACTGCGGCCCAGCCCTGGGAGGTGCCGCCATTCGAGGGCCGTTTGCAGGACGGCTACATATGGGGTCGCGGCGCCCTGGACATGAAGGGCGGCGTCGCCATGATGATGGATGCTTTCATGCGCGCCCACCTGGAGGATGCCGACCTGCCCGGCGACGTGATCCTGGCCCTGGTGACCGACGAGGAGGCCGGCGGGCACACCGGCGCGGAGTGGCTGGTGGAGGCCCATCCCGAGCTTTTTGAGGGAGCGCGCTACGCCGTCGGCGAATTCGGCGGGTTCAGCAAGACCTACCGGGGCCGCAAGTTTTATATGGTGCAGGTGGCCGAGAAGCAGGGTTGCCGCGTGCAGGCCATCGCCCGGGGGCCCGGCGGCCACGGCTCGCTGGTGCACCACGACACCGCGCCCACTCGCATGGCCCAGTTCCTGGTCAAGCTGGACCGCACGCCGCTGCCGTTCCACATCCACCCGGTGACCCGGATGATGGTGGAGGCCATGAGCGGCAGCCTGCCGCTGCCCGACAGCGCGTTTTTGAAGCTGCTGATCAACCCGGCGTTCACCGGCAGCATGCTGCGGCGCATGGGCACGGTGGGCAAGGAGATGGAACCGCTCTTTCGCCACACCGCCAACGCCACGATTATCAACGGCGGGGAGAAAGCCAACGTCATCCCCAGCGAGGTCACCGCCAACCTGGACTGCCGGATGCTGCCCGGCTACGATTCGGAAGACTTGCTGGGCGAGTTGCAGGCCATCGCCGGTCCCGACATCGAGTTTCGCGCGGTCAACTTCCAGCCCAAGCCGTGGATTCTCAACATGGGCCTGTTCGATACGTTGGCTGACATAATCTCCGAGCAGGACCCGGAGGGCGTGTCAGTCCCCATGCTGATGCCGGCGGGCACCGACGGCCGCCACTTCGCCCGCCTCGGCATCCAGACCTACGGCTGGATGCCTATGAACCTGCCGGCCAACTTCGACTTCCTAAAGACTATCCACGCCGCCAACGAGCGGGTGCCGGTGTCGGCGCTGGAGTTCGGGGCCGAAGCGCTCTACAGGTTGTTGCGGCGTTTTCACGAGTGACGTTTGGCCTGCTCCGCCAGAGCAGAGGGGGCGAATGTTTATTCGCCCCCATTTTGCCGCGTCATTTAAGCTGCTGAGCTAACTGACCGTAGCACCCTTGGCCAGCTCCACCAGGCGCTCGAAGGCGTCGGGGTCGCGGACGGCCAGGTCGGCCAGCATCTTGCGGTCGATCTCGATGCCCGCTACGTTCAGCCCGTGCATGAACTGGCTGTAGGTGGTGCCGTGCTGGCGGCACGCGGCGCCGATGCGGATGATCCACAGCCGGCGGAAGTCGCCCTTGCGTTGGCGACGGTGCCGGTACGCGTGGCTCCAGGCGTGCATGACCGCCTCTTTGGCCCACTTGTAGTTGCGGCTTGACGACGCCCGGTACCCCTTGGCGGCTTTCAATACTTTCTTGTGGCGGGCGCGTTTGGTCACGCCCCTCTTGACTCTTGGCACGGTGTACAGTTCTCCGGTGTTTAGGCGTCGTAGGGTATCAACCGGCTGAGACGCTTCACGTCCGCCTTGTCGTAGGCCATTTTCTGCGCGAACTTCCTGGTCACCTTCTTCGGCTTCTTGCGCCGCAAGTGACTGCTCATGCGCTTGCGGCGCATGAGCTTGCCGGAGCCGGTGACGTGGATGCGCGCCTTAGCGCCCTTGTGTGTTTTGAGTTTGGGCATATTCCTCTATTCCGCGGTGGCCGTTTCGTTGCGTTCCTGGCGAGCGGTGGTGGTGGGGCTTGGGATCAGCACCATCGACATCGCCCGTCCTTCCATGGAAGGTTGCTGCTCGAGGCGGATCTCGTCCTTCATCTCCTCAGCCACCTTCTTCAGCAGAGAGAGGCCGTTTTCCTGGTGGACCGCCTCGCGCCCCCGGAACCGCACCGTCAACTTGACCTTGTCGCCGTTGCCGATGAACTGCTTGACCTTGCGCATCTTGGCGTCAAAGTCGTGGGTTCCGATGTTGGGCCGGAATCGCACTTCTTTCAATTCGTTGCTTTTCTGGGATTTTCGGGTCTCACGCTCCTTTTTGGACGAAAGGTACCGGAGCTTGCCGTAATCCAGGAGGCGGGCGACCGGAGGATCGGCGTTGGGCGCCACCTCCACCAGGTCAAGGTCGTGCATACGCGCCCGGGAGAGCGCGTCGGACACTGTCATTACCCCAAGCTGCTCGCCATCTTCTCCGATTACCCTTACCTGCGGGACGCGTATTTGTTCGTTGACCCTGTATTGCCTGGCTATGGTGCCACCTCCTGTGTAAGTCGTCACTGACCGCAACCCGCTGACCGGGGCGGCCTGCTCTTGATGACCCTATTTTAGCGGTGGCTCAATGCTCAGTCAACGATTCCCCACAGGCAAATGCGATAATAGGTATTTGCTCTTATTGGTATAGGAGCGTCCGACGGTTAATCGGCGTCCTCCTCGTCCTCCTCGTATGGGTCGTCTTCCTCGTCGTCATCAAGGAAGTCGTCTTCGTCTTCCTCCAGCTCGGAGAGAATGTCGCGCATCAGGTCGTCCGCTCCGTCTCCGCCGGACAGCAGCATCGGCGACTCGGGTTCCGCCGCCTCGGGCTCCGGCGGAGCTATGAGTTCAAACCCGTAGAAAACGTCGCCGTCCATTATGCGAGCCAGGCCGGAGACGGTCACCGTGATGGGCCGTATCGGGGAAGACCACCGTTGGGTCAGTTCGTAATGCAGTTCGCGCAACGTTAGCGTCTGATCATCGGCCAGCAACAGGGTGCGGAACACGATTTCCTGCAGCGGCATGGACTGGCGGATATAGTCCTCGTCGTCGGCGCAGTTGGCGCGTATTTCCGCAACCAGCGCAGCCGGGTCGTCCATTTCGACCGCACTCTTCCCGTAGGATGGACACGCGCTGTTCAACCGAGCCATAAGCAGCGGGATAGGGGAGCGGTTCAGCTCGGCCAGGCGGTCCAGGCTGAGGCGATATTCCAGCCCTTCCAGACGGGGATTGACGGAAACTGTGCTCATTGGGCAACCTCTTCATTCCAGTCCAGCATGATGATTTTCACGGCCTGCCCGGCTTCTTTGCGCGGCAAGTCCGCCGGGCAAATAGCCAGACCATTCGCCCGCGACAGCGACGTGAGTATGTTGGAACCCTGCGGCCCGGTAGGGTTGGCGAACCAGGTCCCGTCGCGCCGCTCGACCTCTACCCTGGCGTACACGCGACGACCGTCGCTGTTGAAAATCGGAGCGGTGAGCACGCCTTCAACCACCGGGCGGGCCAGCAGGTCTCGCCCCAGCATACGCCGAACGGCCGGCCGGCCAAACATTTCAAACGCCAGCAGCGCGCTGACCGGGTTTCCGGGCAACCCCAACAGCGGCAACGGACGGCCCCGCTCGCTGCGGAGCAATCCGAAAGCCAGCGGCTTGGCCGGACGCATCCGCACCGACCAGAAGTTCATGTCGCCCCGCTGTTCGAGCACGTCCTTCACCATGTCGTAGTCGCCCTTGGACACGCCGGCGGAAGTCACCAGCAGGTCGGCGTCTGCGGCCTCGTCGATGCAACGGTGCAGGTCTTCCAGCGTATCGCGGGCGATGCCGATGATGCGCGGCGTGCCGCCGGCTGCGATCACCGCCGCGGCCACGCTGCTGCTGTTGCTGTCGTAGATGTGCCCGGGCGAGAGCGACTCGCCGGCCGGCGTGAGCTCATCCCCGGTGGATAACACCGCCACCACCGGCCGGCGGATTACGCGGGCCGTGGTCAACCCCAGTGAGGCCATGACGCCGGCCTCGGCGGCCCGCACTATCGTTCCTGCCGGCAGCACCAACTCGCCGGCGGAAACATCCTCACCGGCGGGGCGCACGTTGCTGCCCAAGGGCAGCGCCTTGTGAATCACTATCTCATCCAACGGCTCGCCCCTGCGCCGGCGGTCGATCTCGTCCGTTTCCTCAAAGGGCACCACGGTATCGGCGCCGTTGGGAACGGGAGCGCCGGTCATGATCCGGATGGCCTTGCCCTCGGCAACGGTGTCCTCGGAGACCTGTCCGGCGGCTACTGCGGAAATCACCGACAGCGTCGGAGGAGTTTCGCCCGCGCCGGCGATGTCGGCATGCAGCACCGCGTAACCGTCCATGGCCGAGTTGGCCAGCGGCGGCAGGTCCAGCGGCGACGTGATGTCTTCGGCCAGCGCCAGGCCCAGGCATTCCAAGACCGGCAGTTCAACCGAGTCCAGCGGCGAGAAGTGGGCCAGGATTCTTGCGAACGCCTCTTCCACTTCCAGCATATCTTCGTGGCCGTGGCCATCGTTACGATGCCCTCCGTGGTGGCCGCCGTGGTCGTGGATGCTCTCGTGATCACCGTCTCCGTGAGCATCGTGGGCGTGCAGGTGGCGTGCGTGCTGATGAGTAGCCATAACGATTAATCTTACCACAGTGCGCGCCGACTGCCGGCGCGGATTCGTCGCCGGTTAGCCGCGTATCGTGGCGCCGGCTTCCCGTTCCAGAACTCGGGTCAGACCGTTCACCGCTCGGTTCACGTCCTCGTTGGTCAGGGTACGGTCGGGAGCGCGGAACCTGATGCGGAAGGCCAGGGAGCGGGTGCCTTCAGGCACGTTTTCGCCCGAATACACGTCGAACAGTTCAGCCCGCTCCACCAGGCGCACGCGCTCAATCAGGCGCTGCACCTGGCTGGCCGGCACGTTCTCCGGCACCACCAGCGCCAGGTCGCGGTTGGCTGCCGGGAATCGGGAAAGAGACTGGAAACGGTTTTCAGCATTCTCTTCGCCCCGGGCCGCCGTCAGCAGGTCATCCAGTCGCAGCTCGAAATAGATGACCGGGTCCGTCCCAAGGTCGAAAGCGTCGCGGATGTCGGGGTGCAATTCGCCCACCGTCCCGACGTCAACCGGCTGCGCGCCGGCGACGGCGATACTGGCGCAGCGGCCGGGATGGAACAGTGGATCGTCGGCGGATTGGTATAGTGTGGTGACGCCCATGCGCTCCAACGAGGTCGTCAGTGTTCCGGTCAGGTCAAAGAAGTCCAGCGAATCGGACCCGCTCAGCCAGTTGGCATCATAACGTGGCCCCGACATCACGCCGGCAACCAGTTCCCGTTCGACTGGTAACAGGTTCCGCATCAGCCCCGAGTCCTGCGGGATGAATGCCCGCCCCAACTCGAACAGCCGGAAACCGCCGTCGTTGTGTCCCTGGTTGTAGGCCAGGGTGTTCAGGATGCTGGCGGCCAGGGTGGGCCTCAGCACGTCCTGCTCGGCGGACATTGGGTTGGCGACCCGTAGCAGGGGTTTGGCTTCGTGTCCGTCCCGGTTAAGCCTGGCCAAATCGTCCGGCCCCACCAACGGGTAGCTGATGGTTTCCTGCATACCGGCGGCGGTCAGCGCGTCACGCAACTCGTCCTTGAGCGCAGTCATCTCGTTGCCCTGGTGGTATGGGATGGGCGAGGACAACATGGTGGTGGGCACTTCGTCGTACCCGATGATGCGCACGACTTCCTCGATCAGGTCTTCCTCGATGGCGATGTCGCTGCGCCAGTAGGGTGGGTCGGCTTCCAGGCTGTCCGGCCCGGTTCGCCGCGTCGTGATGCCCAGGCTCCCCAGCACCGATTCGGCGCGCGCGATGTCCAGGTCCATGCCAAGCAGTTGCCGGAGGCGGGCCACCGTCAAGGGCACCGGCGTAACGGGTTCGTCCCCGGCCGGAAACACGTCGATGATGCCGCCGGCCGCCACGCCGCCGGCCGTCTCCAGGATCAGTAGGGTGGCGCGGCGCAGGGCGATGGGCGCCAGCTCGGGACGCAGGCCCTTCTCGAAGCGCAGGCTGGCCTCGGTGCGCAGGTTGAGTTCGGTGGCCGTGCGCCGGTTGTTCAGGTTGTGGAATGTGGCCGACTCCAGCAGCATGTTTTTGGTGGCCGGCGTAATCTCGCTGTTGGCCCCGCCCATCACGCCGCCGATACCGATGGCCTGCGCCGGGTCGGCGATCAGCAGGTTGTCGGAGTTCAGAGTCCGCTCCACCTCGTCCAGGGTGGTGAACTTCTCGCCGGCCGTGGCGCGGCGCACCACCACGTGGCGGTCGGTGACGGTATCCAGGTCGAAAGCGTGAAGCGGCTGGTTGAATTCCAGCATCACGTAGTTGGTAACGTCCACCACGTTGTTGATGGGGCGCAGGCCGGCCCGGATGAGGCGGTCCTGCAACCAGTGGGGTGATTGCCCAATGGTGATGCCGGTGATTACCGAGGCCGTATAGCGCAGGCACAGGTCGGGGTCGGCGATACTGACTTTGGCAAGCTCCGAAACCGGCGCGGCCGACTCTGCGTAGGCTATTTCCGGCACGCGCACTTGCTGCCCCGTGAGCGCACCAATCTCCCGCGCCACGCCCAACATGGAAAGGCAGTCGCCCCGGTTGGGCGTCAGCTCAAGCTCCAAGAAAGTGTCGCCGAGAACGTCGTCAAGGGCCGCGCCGACCACAGCGTCGTCCGGGAGGACGATGATGCCCTCGTGTTCGTCGCTGATCTCGAGTTCCGCCTCAGAGCAGATCATTCCCTCGGAAACGACTCCCCTGATGCGGGCCGGCTTCAATTCCTCGCGACGCCCGGTGTGCATATTGAGCAGCGTGACACCGGGGCGGGCGAAGCAGATTTTCTGGCCCGCCGCCACGTTGGGCGCGCCGCACACGACTTCCAACGGCGGACCGTCGCCCGGGTCAACCTCGCACAACGTCAGCGTGTCGGCGTTGGGGTGCGGTCTGGTGGCGCGCACGTAGCCGACCACGCAGCCGTCCCAGCCGCCGCGGGTGATAACGTCGCCCACTTCAATGCCGCCCATCGTGAGCCGGTGGGCCAGCTCGTCCGGCGGCAGGGTAATGTCAACGTATTCCGAAAGCCAGGAGAGGGGAATGAGCATGATCAGCGCGTAGCCTTTAGACGGGACACCGGGTTATCAGAACTGCCTCAGGAACCTCACGTCGTTGCGGTAGAAGTGGCGGATGTCGTCGATGCCGTACTTCAGCATCCCGATACGCTCCGGCCCCATGCCGAAGGCGAAGCCGGTGTAACGCTGCGGGTCGTAGCCCACGCCTTCCAGCACGCGGGGATGCACCATGCCGGCGCCCATGATCTCGATCCAGTCCTCGTCCCGGTTGATGGGGCGCTTCCCCGTGGCCGGATCCACAAAGTTCGATATCGACATATCGACGCCCGGCTCAACGAACGGGAAATAGTCGCACCGGAACCGGATCTGACGGTCCGGGCCGAACACCCGGCGAGCAAATTCGTAGAGTGTGCCTTTGAGGTTGGCGAAGGTGATGCCTTCCGCCACCGCCAGCCCTTCGATCTGGTAGAAATGCCACTCGTGGGTGGCGTCGGTGGCCTCGTAGCGGTAGCACTTGCCCGGCACGATCACGCGCACCGGCGGGTCCTGCGCCTCCATCACCCGGGCCTGCATGGGCGAGGTGTGGGTACGCAGCAACATGGGCTGCTGCCCTTCCTCGTTCACGTAGTCCACCCACAGCGAGTTCCACATATCCCGCGCCGGATGGCCCGCCGGGATGTTCAGCATCTCGAAGTTGTAGTGGTCCAGCTCCACTTCCGGCCCTTCGACCACGCTGAACCCCATGGCTATGAACGCGCCGCAAATCTCCCGGACGATTTGGGTGGTAGGATGCAGTCGCCCAGTGATTACCGGCCGGCCGGGCAGCGTAACGTCCAGCGCGCCGGCCGCCGCCAGTTCGGCCTCAGCCAGTTCCCGGATTCGGCGGGCCAGCGCTTCTTCCAGGGCGTTTTTGGCCTGGTTGGCCTGCGCGCCGACTTCACGCCGTTGGTCAGGGTCGAGTTGGGGGATGGACCGCAAGACACCCGTGATCTGTCCCCGCCGGCCCAAGTAGCTTACTCTCCACTGCTCGGCGCCATCCGGGTCGGAGACGGCATCCAGTTCCTTGAGGGCCTGGTTGGTCAACGTCGCGATGGACGCTGCGGAGGGCGATTCGACGCTGGGTTGGGACACGATAGCATTCTGCAATACAATAGTGGGTACGAAATTATAGGCAGCCGCCCGGCGACGGGTCAAGGCGCGGAAATTTGTCATATAATGATTGCGCCGCTAATTCTGTTTCCGTGGCTGAAATGGACGACCCTGCAATCGGTCGTACTATCTTAGTGATACAGTTCCCAAGGAGGAAAATCCCGATGGCTGACGAATTTGTCAAAGTCGCCTCTCTCAGCGACATCCCCCCTGGCGACATGGTTTCGGTGAGGGTTGGGTCGGAAGAAATTCTGCTGGTCAACCTGGGCGGTGAGTTGCACGCCTGCGACGACATCTGCACCCACGCCTATGCCAACCTGTCCGAAGGGGATCTCGAAGACGGCGAGGTGGTTTGCCCGCTGCATGGGGCGGTTTTCGACGTTGCCTCCGGGAATCCCGTCACGCCGCCCGCTACCGAGGCGCTGCGCAAGTTCGCAATCCAGGTGGATGGTGACGACGTGCTGGTCGGGCCAGCTATCGAAGCCGAGTAGCGTCTATCTCGATAGAAAATAACGGCGACGCCGGCCGAATGTCGGCGTCGCTGTTTCATTCCTGGGCGGTGTCTCTTATCGTCCGGAACCAGTGCCCTGTAGATCACTGCCGTTCGATGCTGGCCCCGACCAAGTTCGGAGACCAGCTCACGACGGTTCGTTCGTTGGTGTCCACCACGAGATTGAACGGCATGGACGCCGAATAGTCCTGACTGCCCAGGAGCGGAACCTGGACCTGAATCTCTGCCGTCGCGGTGGCGGTGAGCGAATAGCGGTCGTCGTCTTCGCGCTGGGGCGTGGAATATTCCCATTCAAGGTTATCCCGCACTTGGTCAGCCACCACTGCGGACGCTATTCCGGCCAGTGCGGGGTACTCTCCCGCAACCAATTCAACCACCGCGTCCGACACTTGGCCGATGCTGGAATCTACCCATTGCTGCGCCGTCTTCACGGCGATTTCCTCGTTGCTTGGGCCGCCACAGCCAATGATCGACCAAGCGCAAATTGCCAGCAAAATGCTCAGTGTCGCCATTCTCAGCATCGTCGTTCACTCCTTAGTCTCCTTCCCGGATGTTCTGGTACACCGCCAGCGGCGTTGCCGCCAGCAACCCCGCGTCCACCGGCAGCACCACTCCCGAAACCCAACGCGATTCGTCGCTGGCCAGGAACAGGGCGGCGTAGGCGATGTCCCAGGCGTTGCCTTCCGTTCCCAGCGGCCCGGCCTTGCGCCGGCGTTCCCGCGTTTGTTCGGGCATCATGCCGGCCACCATGGGCGTGTAGATGTGGCCCGGCGCGATCACGTTCACCCGAACGTTGTCCCGGCCAAGGTGTACCGCCATCGTCTCCGACATCCCGATCACGCCGGACTTGGATGCCGAGTAGGGGATGCTCGCCAGCCCGCTGCCGGCCCGTACGCCGGCGATGGACGACATATTGATGACGCTGCCCCCGCCGGCGTCAATCATCTTCGGCACGGCGTACTTGGTGGTGAGCATCATGCTCTTCAGGTTCACGTCCAGCACGTTGTCCCACACACTTTCCTCAACGTCGGTGGGCGTGCCGGGGCCGGTGATGCCCACGTTGTTGAACAGGATGTGCAACCCGCCGTACCGCTCCACGGCGGCATCCACGATGGCCTCACAGTCGGCGGCGGACGTGACGTCGGCTGCCATAACGGAACCTTCGCCGCCCTCTTCGTGAATGACCGCCAGGGTCTCTTCGGCTGCTTGCGGATTCCGGTCCACCAGCAGCACCTTCGCCCCTTCCCGGGCGAACAGGATTGAGGCGGCTTTGCCGGTTCCCATGCCAGGCCCGCTGGAGCCGGCGCCGGTGATGATGGCGACTTTGTCCTGGAGTCGTGGTCGTCCTGAAGGCAGCAGGGTCATTTCGCACCTCTGAGTGTCGTCATTTTAGGAATAGGCGCGAATAACGATTCAGGGCGCGGCAACCACGGCCAGGTAGAGCTGCGCCGTGCCTAGTATCGTATCTTTGTGTTGGACCTGCGCCGAAAATTCCAGCCGGTTGTAGATAACGTCGGTCAGCGTGCAGCGCGCCGTCACACGGTCGCCGACGCCGGCCGGCACCAAGTGCTTGATGTTGAACTGGTACCCGACGACGGTCTGATCGGGGTAGAGCAGAGACGCAACGGCGCGGTAGCAACCCTGCTCAATGAGCATGAGCATCGCTGGCGTGCAGAATTTGGGCACGTGCGGAGCCAGATGCTCGTCCGCTACCGTCAATTCGACCTCGCCCGCCAGACCCGGCCGTATGGCCGGATTCAACGACGGGCGAGGTACGCTTACGTTGTCTGGGGTAGCCACGGGCTACGTTCCGGCGGTCTAGGCGGCTACGGGCGCTCCCGTCAGGATGGACTCAACCTCGTCCGCCAACTCGTTTGCCCGCTGTTTCACCTCGTCATCGGTGAGGCTGGACAGGGGGTGCTGGGCCACCACGTAGCGGTATTCCGGCACGCCCATCATGCGGGTCATCGCCTGGGCCGTGTTCAGGAACACGTGGGTGATGATGGCAGCGGTGGGGACGCCGCGCTTTTCCATGTCGATTCCGTCGTGCACACTGCACGAGCTGCAGGACCCTCAATCACCCACCCCGGTGATGAGATAGTCAACTTCACCCAGAATGGAGTCGATTACGTCCTGCTTGGCCGGCAGGCTGGCGTGGTGCTTGCTGAAATACTTGACCTCGGAAAAGCCGTGCCGCTCGTTGAGGACGTTCCCCAGTTCATGCAGCAGCTTGTCAGCGTTGGCCTTGGAGTTCTCCATGAGGCCCAGGCGCTTGCCGGCCAGGCCGCCGGAGCGGTCGTTCATGCGGAACTCCGTCTGGGGCAACTCGGTGCCCTTCGGATTGACCAGCCGTAGCCGGCTCATTTCGGCGGTAGTCATATCTAACCTCCGTTGGCGTGGTGTATGGAACTCTGTTCAGTGGCGTGATTGTACCGTCATTCGGCGGTGTTGCGTAACCCCTCGGGGCCACAATCGCGGCCGGCACGGCAACTCGACGCCGATACTAATCTCCCCCGATCTTCCGGGTGCGGATGCGGAACCCCGTGGTGTCGATGATGGCGCTGTAGCGACCACCGGTGCCGCCGCCGTGCATGATGAGGATGTCGTCGGGGTCGTTGGCGCAGCGCATGATCAGCTCTTCGTCGCCGGGACGTTCCGGCCCCTGCTTGGAACCCAGGCGTATCAGCTCGGCGCGGGAGCGGCCGCTGTTCTCGATCAGGAACTCCTGGATGTCCTTGCGGCTCCAGCCGTCGCCCTGCAGCGTCAGCGCGTGTTCCGGCCCGATGACGATTACCCACTGGGCCGGGTAGCGGTGCGCCAGGGCGGTGGAGCGCAGGGCATCGCAGATGGAGTTCAGGATTTGGCGACCCGTATGGCCGTAGCTGTTGGGCACGCTGACCGGGTTGTACGCCACCGCCACGGTCACGACGCTGTCCGACGCCTCAAACCCCCGGCTCACGTGCAGCGGCTCCCACGGCGAGTCCTCTTCGTTCTCGGCGATGCAGAAGGTGTACTTGGCCGGCGTGCCCAGCGTCCCTCGGTCCAGCTGACCCGGCCAGGCGTCAAAGCCGTTCATAAAGCACAGACGCACCGCGCGGCCGATGCTGGCGTTGGCCCGGAAGCCCGGGCCGAACAGCCCGTCGCGGCTGTTGATGCCCAGCGCCTCGCGTATCGGCCCGTTCAGCACCATCAGGATGCTCGGAGAGCTGGTGGAGGACGCCGCCATGTTGACGAAGTTGCGCTCTTCCTCCAGCGTTTTCAGCGCCGTAATCAGCACCGGGAAATACTCAGCCTGGCAGCCGGCCATCACCGCGTTGGCGGCGGCGTTCTCCGACGTGATGACCCGGCTCCGCATGTCCAGGTTGAGCAGTTCCTCCTCGCCGGTCAGCCCGGCCACGGACAGCATCTCGCGGACCTTGTAGTCGGCTGGGGGAACCACGGGCAACCCGTCGGTCCACCCCATGCGGAAGCATTCCTCAATGGCCTCAATGGTGTCGGCGGTTTCAACGTGCCGTTCGGCGCTGCTGGTCATCGTAATCTCCTGATGTTTAGTCGCTGTGATTCTTGAGTTTCCCGGTCACAATCAACCCGTCGGTGACGCTGTAACCGTGCCCGGGGTCAGCCAGGTCCGTGTTGGTTGCCATGTATGCGGTTCGGCCGCTGACGACGGGGGTGATGGAAATCACCTCGTAGCCCTCCGCGTCCAGATCGTTGCAGCAGCGTTCCAGGTATTCGGCCATCTGCTGTAGCCGCGTATGCTCCTCGCTGGTAATGCTGACCCGACCCACGTTGCCGCCGTGCGTTGACAACTGCGTGTCGGCATACACGTACCGCGTGGCATACGCGGGTTTGTCTTTGGCAGGGTACTGTGAACGAAACAACGGCGGTACCTCACCCGCTCATGCCGCCGAACCGTAGCTGCACGCCCGACTTCTCCTCCTGCAGCTTGGCTACGGCGTCGGAGTCCTCGGGACCCCAACCGCGGAACAGCGCCTCCACGTGCCGCTGGTCCACCAGGTTGGACAATTCCATGGGTATGCCGTACTCCCGGCCCAGGTCGGTGGCCAGCCGCACGTCCTTGGCCGCCAGCGCCGTGGCGAATCCCGGCTCAAAGTTGTCAACGAACAGGTAGCGCGGGAACTTTTCAACCAGCCGGCGGTTGCCGCCGCTGCTGTTGGCGATCACGTCCGCCAGGGTCTCCAGCGACACGCCGGCCTTGACGCCCAGCGTCAGCGCCTCCGACATCAGCACGCCGATGCCCATGGACAGCAGGTTGTTGCAGATCTTGGTGACCATGCCGTTGCCGATCTCGCCGCAATAAACCACGTGCGCGCCGATGGCGTCCAGCATGGGCTTGACATTGTTGTAGGTCGCCTCGTCGCCGCCCACCATCACGGCCAGCGTTCCCGCCGCCGCGCCATACACACCGCCGCTCACCGGCGCGTCCAGCACCGTTACGCCCCGCGCGCCACATTCCGCGTGGATGCGGCGTATCACCGTCGGCGAGTTGGTGGACAGGTCAACGTACACATCGCCGTCGCCGGCTGCCGACATGATGCCGTTCTCGCCCATCACCACCGCTTCCACGTCCCTCGGCACCGGCAGCGACGTGAACACGGCGTCGTTGCCGGCCACGCAGCCGGCGGGCGTGTCCGACCATTCCGCGCCCATCTCCAGCAGGTTGGTGGCCGATTCCCGGCGCAAGTCGTGAATCGTGAGTTGGTGGCCGGCCTTGATCATGTTGGCCGCCATCGGGTTCCCCATATTGCCGACGCCAATAAACCCAGCTTTCATATTGTCATCATCTCCTGAACAGATGCGCCACGGTTTTGGTGGCAGGTGGCGGCATTATAGCACCGGGGCCCGTGTATAATGCGGAGCCAACCGGGCGTGCGAAGTTTGCCAAGGAGCGCGGAAATGGCCACCGAATCTGATCTAGTTTCGTTCTCTACCCAGGTCACGTGTCCCGACGATTTCGACCAGTTCTGGGATGGTGTGCTATCCGAACTGGATCAAATCCCTCTGGACGCCAATGTCTCGCACGACCCGCTGCGCAGTACCGACGCAGCGACAATGTTCCAAGTAACCTACCGCAGCTTGGACGGGCTGGATATTTTCGGGTGGTACGCCGTGCCGGCGGTGGGCGACGGTCCCTTCCCTGCCGTCCTGATCCTGCCCGGCTACAAGTCGGAGCCGGCCCTCCGCCGCGATTGGGCGGCCAAAGGCGTGGCCGCCCTGTCCGTGGCCGTTCGGGGCAAACTGCCCAGCAGCGCGCAGTTCAACCCCGGCTATCCCGGCCTGCTCACCCACGGCGTCGAGGATCGCGATACCTACAGCTACAAGGGCGTCATCTCCGACTGTTCCCGCGGGCTGGATTTCCTCCTGTCGCGCCCAGAGGTCGATTCGGAACGGATTTACTGCTGTGGCAGCAGCCAGGGCGGCGGCCTCACCCTCATCACCACCGGGTTGCGCCACGAGATCAAAGCCGGCGTGGCCGGGTACCCGTTCCTCTGCTGTTATCCCGAATCCATGCGGATGCTCCGCAGCTACCCCTACGACGAGCTTTCCTGCTACGCCAGCGCCTATCCCGACCGCGTTGACCAAATGCTGGACACCCTGCGCTACTTCGACGCGGTGAACTTTGCCCCGCGCATCCAGTGTCCCATGGTGGTGGGCATTGCTATGGAGGACGAGGTATGCCCGCCGGAAACCAGCTATGCCGCCTACCGGCTGTTGAACCGCCAGCGGGAACTGTGGCTGTTCCCCAACTCCGGCCACGGCAACGCCCACGGCTATCCCGCCCGCGAAAACGCCTGGCTCCAACAGCGCATCGGCGTGTCGCCGGCCTAGGTGATGACCAATGACGACCGGCGCGCCATCATCCCCCGCCGCCTTCTGGGAACAGACTGAGGCCCAACTGGCCGAAACCCCTCCCGACGTGTTCCTGGAGCGTGACGCGTTCTACTCGCAGCCCGAGTGGGAAGTGTACCGGATGCGCTACTACAGCAGCGGCGGGCACCGGCTGTTCGCTTGGCTATCCGTTCCCCACGGCGACGGCCCGTTCCCGGCGCTGGTCCGTATGCCGGACTACGCCAGCGTACACGACATAATCTACACGTCACTGCGTCATCGCGCCGTGGTGCTGAACCCCACCTACCGGGGACAGCGCAACAGCGACGCCCTGGTTCGCGCCAGCTATCCCGGCCTGCTCACCGAAGGCATCGACAGCCCGCAAACCTATACCTTGCTCGGCGCCTGGGCTGACGCTCTGCGCGCCATCGACGTCCTGCTTGCTCAGGAACAGGCGTCAATCGGAACCGTCGCCTTGACCGGCGCGGGTCTAGGCGCCAGCCTGGCGTTGGCCGTGGCCGCCCGTCGCTCCAACGTGGCGGCGGTGGCTGCCGATACCCCCATGGCGCTGGGCCATCCGGCGGCCCTGCAACCGGGGTTGGGCTACCCCTTGGCCGAACTGGACGACTACCTGCGCGCCCATACGGAACGTCGCCAAGCCGTCGAGGGAACCCTCACGCTGCTGAACTCAGCGAACTACGCGACGGCAGTGAAGGCCCCCGTGCTGATGAGCGCCGGTCGCTTCGACCGTGGCCTCTGCCCGCTGCCCTTTGCCGAGGAACTGGCCGCCGCGCTGCCCGACTGCGACCTCCGAGTCTATGACGGCGCGGCCGAGGGCGGCGGCCACGAGCACGCCCATGTACGAGCCGCTTGGCTCGCCGAACGGCTGGGCATTTCGACGTAGGTCCTCTGCCCGTAGCTTCGCGTATGCTAGAATAGGAATTGCCCCCGTAGCTCAGTGGATAGAGTGCTGGCCTCCGGAGCCAGAGACCGGAGTTCGAGTCTCCGCGGGGGTACTTGCTTCAGTTGCTCCAGGCCGTTGGTTTCTGGCCGTGTTTCGGGGTGTGGCCTAGCGGCATGGCGCCTGCTTTGGGAGCAGGAGATCGGCAGTTCGAATCTGCCCACCCCGACCAGCTTCGCCTAACCCCGTCATTCCCGCGAAAGCGGGAATCCAGAGCCCGCGCTAAACCGGCCAGTCCTCCACCGTCCAGCCCATCTCCCAGAATGCCTGCTCGTAGCGCGTGCAGGTGATGTACGCCTCCTTCATCGCCGCGATCTCTGCCGACCCTGCCGTGGACGCCACCCGGTCGCAGATGGCCCGGCATTCCTCCGCCACCGCCTGCTGCTCCGGCCCGGCGTACATCTGAATCCACTGAGCGTAACCCGCATGGTCGGGCAGGCCCTGGTCGGCCAGCCGCTCGCCGACATTCCAGTATCCCCAGATGCACGGCAGCAGCGCCGCCACCAGTTCGCCAAAACTCCCCTGGTGGGCCACCCGGAGCAGGTAGCTGGTGTAGGAGTAGCATGTCGGCGCATGTACCGTCGCGTCCAGTTCCGCCTCGGTGATGCCGAACTGCGCGCAGTACGAGCGGTGCAACTCCATCTCGGTGTTCAGGATGTAATCGACGGAGCGGGCAAACCAGCTCATCGTCTCCAGGTCGGGCGCTTTCGCCGCCGCCAGGGCCAGGCAGCGGGCAAAGTCCACCAGATACACGTAGTCCTGGGTTATGAAATGCCTGAAACGGTCCAGCGGCAGCGTGCCGTCGCCGATGCCCCGCACAAACGGATGGAAAGCCATCGCCTCCCGCTGCGCTTCCGATTCACGTTCAATTTCCTCACAAAACGACATCCGTACACCTCATTGTCTTTCTTACGTCATTCCCGCTTTCGAGGGAATCCACCCTCTGCCGCCGCCAGCTCAGGAAAATTCGCCAGCGGCAAAACCTCACCGGCACTTTCCCACCTGTCCACCAACTCCCGAATCGAATCCGGCACTGGCCGCGTCCCGCCCGTGTCCGCATAATAACCAACGTACACCGACTCGATGGTGGTCATCGGCGGGTCATCGGGGCCGCCGGCGTCTGGGAATATCGCTACCTCCAGCGTCAGGCTGGTGTTGCCGATTCTGCCCACCCGCGCCCGCAGGTCCAGCATCTCGTCCACCCGCACCGGCGCCTTGTACTCAATCGTAACCTTCACTACCGCGCTGTCGAAATACCCGTTGGCGGCGACGCGGTAGATGCTGAACCCCAGGTTGCGGAAATACTCAGCCTGCGCCACTTCCAGCCAGCCCAGGTAGCTGCCGTTGAACGCGATGCCTTGCGCGTCGCACTCCTGCCAGCGCACCCGCACCGGAGCGCCAAAACGGTAATCGCCGCGTCGCGTTCCCGCGTCAGACATCGCCACCGTTCCATCCCAGCGATGCCAGGTACGCCCGGTCAGAGTTGGTCAACGGCGCGGTATCCAGCAGGTCCGGCCGGAGTCTGAGCGTACGCTCCAAAGACTGTTGCCGTCGCCACCGTTCGATTTCGGCATGGTTCCCCGACCGCAAAACCTCGGGCGCAGCCATTCCTCTGAATTCGGCCGGCCGCGTGTACAGCGGGTGCTGCAGCAGACCCGACGTTATGCTGTCCTCGCGCACGTTTTCCTCCGACCCCACCACGTCGGGCACGAACCGGGAAACGGCGTCAATCATCACCATGGCGGCCAACTCGCCCCCGGTCAGCACGTAGTCGCCGATTGACACCTCGTGCGTAATCAGCCTCTGGCGTATCCGCTCGTCAACTCCGGCGTAGTGCCCGCAGATGATTACCATCCCAGGCGCGGCGGCGAACTCATCCACCAATTGCTGATTCAACACGCTCCCCTGGGGTGAGGTCAATACGACAGGCGTCCGCTCCCGTTGGTCGGCGGAAACGTCGGACAGCGCGGCGTCAACGGCGGCGAACACCGGCTCCGGCTTCATCACCATGCCCGGCCCGCCGCCAAACTGGTAGTCGTCCGCAGTGCCATGACGGTCGGTGGTGAACTGCCGGATGTCCGTCGCCTCCACGGAAACCAGCCCCCGCTCGACCGCGCGCCCAATGATGCTGTACTCAGTGATAATCCGGAACGCCTCCGGGAAGAGCGTGAGAACGTGGAAACGCATACACCCCTGCATGCTACGCCGGCTGCAACTCGCGCACCGGCAGCCGGTTCTTGTACGCCTCGCCGCCCTTCATTATCAGCAGCAGGCGCTCCCGGTCCCGCAGCACCGATATGTTGCCCAGCGGATCGCCGTCCACCACCAGGATGTCGGCTAGCTTGCCCGCCGTGATGGTGCCAACGTCCTTACCCAGACCGCAGCATTCGGCGGCGTAGCCGGTGGCGGCCTGTATCGCCAGGGACGTGCTCATGCCCTTCTCCACCATCAGCTCCAGCTCGCGGGCGTTGTCGCCATGCACGAAACCGCCGGCGTCGGTGCCGGCCACGATGCGGACGCCCTCCTTGATGGCCAGCTCCACGCTCTGGATGTGAATGTCCATCAACGCCTGGGCGCGTACCCGGATGTGCGGCGCGCTCACCGTGCTGTGGAAGTCGTAGACCTCGAACGTCGGCGTGAAGAATGTGCCCTGGTCGGCCATCATCTTGAGCATGTCGGGATCCGTCGCCAGGTAACAGCCGTGCTCGATGGAACCTGCGCCCGCCTTGATGGCAATGGGCAGTCCGGTGCCGCCTACCGCATGACATAAGGTGCTGCGCCCCAATGCCGCCGCCTCGTCCACCAGCGCCTTGGCCTCGTCCAGCGCGTAGGCCTGGTCCAGCGGTCCGTTGCCGGGGCGCCCGGACGCGCCGCCGGTGGTGGCAAACTTGATCTGGTCGGCGCCGCAGCGGATCAGCTCCCGCACCTTGGCGCGCACGCCGTCAACGCCGTCGGCCACGCCGTCGGGCGCCAGCGGGTCATGCCCCAGGATGACCTTGCGGTGGCCGCTGCCGCTCACCTTGTCCTCGATGCCGCCGGTGGGCGACATGATGTTGACCGATACGATCAGCCGCGGGCCCTTGATCAGCCCTTCCTCCACGGCCATCTTGAACCCGGCGTCCAGCCCGCCGGCGTCACGCACGGTGGTGTAGCCGGCCGCCAGCGTGTCCTCGATTACCTGGGAAGTACGGATGGCGAACAGCGACAGCGGCTCGTCCATGCCCCAGCGCCCGGTCAGGCCATAACCGCCCGATGCCAGGTGATCGTGCACGTCAATCAGCCCCGGCATGATGGTGTTCCCGGCGGCGTCCAGGACTTCCGCTCCTTCGGGAATGGAGACCGACAAACGCGGCCCAACCTCCACAATGCGCTCCCCGTCCACCAGCACCGTAACGTCCTCAACCCTGGGCGCTCCGGTGCCGTCAATCAGGTTCCCTCCGACAATTGCGAGCATAATGTACCTCTCATGGTATCCGGTTGATGCTGCGCCATTATATGCCAATGAGCCTTCGGGCGGTATGGTATTATTGCCCCAGCCCGAACCCGCGAGAAAACCATCTGGATATGCACCGCCTCGCCATTCTCACCGTCAGCACTTCCGGCGCCCACGGCCAGCGCGAAGATACCGGCGGCCAGGCCATCCGCGACAAGCTGCCGCCCCCGGACTACGAGGAGGTGCGTTACGAAATCGTTGCCGATGACCCCGACACGATTACCGGCCGTATCTCCGGTTGGGCCGATTCGGGCGAGGTTGACCTTATTGTGACCACCGGCGGCACCGGCATGGGTCGCCACGACGTGACGCCGGAAGCCGCCCGCCGCGCCATGAATCGCGAGGTTCCCGGCATGGCCGAGGCCATGCGCGCGCAAACCCTGCAATTCACGCCGATGGCCATGCTGAGCCGCTCGGTGGTGGGTATCCGGGGCTACACCCTGATTATTACCCTGCCCGGCAGTCCGCGCGGCGTCGGCGAGTGTCTGGATGTCGTCCTGCCCGTTTTGCCCCACGCGCTGGAACTGTTGCAGCGGGAGTCGGTGCAGGAACACCCGCGTTAATGGAGGAGACCACCGCAAGATGAGCACCAACACCAACGAATCCGCTCCCGTCTATTGGCCCAGGGTCAAGGAGTTGCTGGACAGCATCATGGAACGCTGGATCGAGCGCCACGGCCGGCAGCCCTACCCGGGCATCCACGAATACTGGTGGGAGACCCCCGAGGAACTGGCCAATTCGGTGCTCAACGGTTATCCGTCCATCGAGCCGGGCAAGCCCGGGGCGGAGACCCACCTGGTGCGCTCGCTGCGGTTGGGCTGCGGCACCTTCGGGAGAATGCCCCTGCGCGGCCCATTCCTGTCCCGCTCCGAGGCCGCCGAAATCGCCGCTTGGATCGACGCCGGCATGCCCAAAGGCCCGGAGGACGATGGGTAAGTAACGGCGCCAAATTGCGGCGTCCTTCAGGATCGCCGGCTGGGAAAAAAGTAGGGGCGAATTACATTCGCCCCTACGCATAGGCCAAGTGCGGTTTGCTTTTACAGCAGGACCGGCTCCTTCTCCTTTTGATAGACCTGGATCCGGCCACGGGTGTGGTCCAGGATCGCGATCTGACCCTCGGGGGTCACCCGAACCGCGCACGGGTTGGCGAAAATCTTCTCGAACTCGCCGCCGTCGTGGGTGATGGCCATGGTCCGCTGGCGGATCATGTCGGGGTTGGAGTTGAGCTTGCTCCTGCCCCAGCCCGAAATCTGGTGGTCGCCCTTGAGCTGGGCGCGGAACCGTCCGTCGGGCGCCAGGATCTGCACGCGGTCGTTCTCACGGTCGCAAACGTAGATGTCGCCGTCGTTGTCCACGAACACCGCGTTGGGACGCTTGAACTGACCGGGGCCGTCGCCGCTGGTGCCAAAGGACGCCTGCCACTCGCCGCCTTGGGTAAAGACCTGGATGCGGTCGTTACGCCAGTCGGCCACGTAGATCAGGCCGTCCTTGTCCAGGCAGATGCCCCAGGGCATATTGAGCTGGCCGTTTCCGGTGCCGGACTCTCCGAACTGGCTCTTGAACGAACCGTCCAGGCCGTAGCTCTGGACGCGGTTGTTCCGGCTGTCCACGACCCACATGGTGTCGCCGTTGATGGCGATGCCGGAGGGGCCGTTGAACTGGCCTGCGCCGTCGCCCGCTTCGCCCCAGTGGCGCAGGTACTCGCCGTCGCCGTCGAAGATGGTGATGCGGTTGAGCCATTCGTCGGCAACGTACAGGTTGCCTTCGCCGTCCAGCGCGCACGCGGTGGGCCAATACAGATCGCCGGGCCCTTCGCCGAACTGGCTGAATTCGCCTACGAAGTCCTCGTCCAGGGTGACGATGGAAACGCGCACCCCGTCGGGTCGGTTTTCGTAGGAGCGGTTGACCACATAGACCTTGCCCTCATCGTCAATAGTCAGGTCCATAGGATTGCGGAGGCCGGTTCCGTTGAACTCGTTCCGCCCGATGGAGTGGCTATAGGTGAAGGCAGTGTCCACGAGACCGAACAGGTGGGTACTCATAGACTTCCCTCTCTTTGATCGTCAGTCGTGAGGCCACAGCGGGCGGCCATCTGATGTGGGTCCGCTGTGGCCGAATTTTCGCTCAACCGGCCTACAGGAAGGGGACCTTCTCGAAGACGCCGCGGTTGATGGGGTTGGAGTCCAGGCCCATCCAGTCTTCCAGGATGGTGGCGTAAACCTGGCGGAAGTCCATGTTGGACTTGAGGTTGCCGCCTTCTTCCTGCTGACCGGGCTCCAGGGACGGATAGACGCCGTAGATGCCGCCCTTGACCTTTTCGCCGACCATGAATGCGACGGAGCCGGCGCCGTGGTCGGTGCCGGAGCCGTTGTCGCCGACGCGGCGACCGAACTCGGAGAACATGAACGTGATGACGTTGTCGCTGGCGTCATGGTTCCGAAGGTCGGTGATGAAGGTGTCAACGTTGGCAGACACGTCGGTCCACAGCCGGGCGTGGTCGGACGCCTGGTTGGCGTGGGTGTCGAAGCCGTTGTAGGGGCTGGTGGTGAACAGTACGCGGGTGCCCAGGTCGGCCAGGTGGGTCTGCGCGATGTTCTTCATGTACTGGCCCACGGTGGTCGCGGAGTACTCGACGTCGGAGGTGTACTTCGGCGGCGCGGTGGCCAGGATGTCGGCGCCGATGCGGGCGTAGGTGCCGGTGGAGCGCAGGTAGTCGCTCACGAAGCCCTGGCCCACGGTGGGCGCGTAGATCTTGCTGAACAGGTCCAGAGCCTCGGCGCGCTGGTCATCGCCTTCGATGCCGGTGAGCAGGCCGTAGGTTTCCAGGTTGCCGACCGAGGCGACCGGGACGCCTTCCTTGGCCAGCGCCCGGGGGAGGCCGCGGCCGAAGTTCACGCCGGTGATGCCCTGGCCTTCGGCGTTGGGGTCCAGCTCGTGGATGACCTGGCCCAGCCAGCCCTCGGTGCCGATGGTGTCCGGCTCACAGGTGTGCCAGATATCCATGCTGCGGAAGTGGCTGTAGGAAGGGTTGGCGTAGCCAATGCCCAGGAAGATGGCCAGCTTGCCCTCGTCCCAGTACTTCTTCAGGGGGCCCATGGTGGGGTGCAGGCCGATCTCGCCGTTCAGGTCCAGGACTGCCTCTGCGGGTACGCCCAGCGCGGGGCGAAAGTCGCGATAGTGCCCGTCGTTGTAGGGAATGACAGTGTTCAGGCCGTCGTTCCCGCCGGAGAGGGAAAGCACCACCAGAACGTTGTCTTTGTTGGTAGAGACCATTTGCTAGTCCTCCATTGTGCTTGCTTTATGCTTGTGTTCTTGGCCGGGAACGCCCGCTGCCTGTATCCGTTCCAACGACGCGCCCCGGCCGGTTGTGGCGCTTTCCGATTACTCGAACTGGAACTCCGAGGTGGAAGCGATGATCTGGAACATCTCGCCGGAGCGGCGGGTGAACTCGGCGCGCTCGGCGTCGCTGCCGTGCGTCAGGTTGCCGCTGCGGCCGGCGTGGGCGATCAGCTGCTCGCGGGTGTCCTCGGTCAGGTTCCGGCAGCCAACCAGGTCGGCGCAGGTATCCACGAACTGCTCAGGGCTCAGGCTGTCGCCCTGGGCCATCAGCCGGTCGATCATGCCCTGGACGCCCGGGAGGTCCGTGCGGCCCAGGTAGTCGGCGGCGAAGTTGATCCGCTCCACCAGCGTGCCGGAGTCAATCCACTCGTGGCCGGTGTGCCAGCCCTCAACGGTCGGCGGGTTCATCAGGTCCATGCCCATGTACTTGGGCTCCTGGCTCAGCTCGAACATGCCGGGCTTGACTTCATTCCGGTGGTCGCCCACCATGCGCAGGGTGCCGGCGACCATTTCGGCCGGGTTCTTCACCTTGGTGTACTGGGCGTTCTTGAAGCTCTCGGAGCTGAACAGGGTGTTCAGCATCGCGGTGATGTCGTAGCCGCTGTCGAAGTAGGTCTGCTCCAGCTCTTCCAGCAGGCCCTCGTCCTTGGGCGGGGTCTGGCGCCAGCTGGGTACGGGAACCTCGTCGGCGACGAAGAAGTTGTACATGTGGCGGGAGATGAAGCGGGCGGTGGCCCGGTTCTTGCAAATCATCGACAGGATGTCGTCGCCGTCCCAGTTGCCGGTCTCGCCCAGGAACGTCTTTTCCGAGGCGTCGTGGTCGGCCGGGTCGTACCGGAATTCCCAGGGGCTGCGGCCATAGGGGAACGGAGGATACGGCGGGGCGATGTTCCAGCCGGTGAACGCCCGGGCGCATGCCTTGACGTCATCCTCGCTGTAGTTGAAATCTTCGTTCATGCCGACGCCCATGGAGAACAGTTCCAGCAGTTCGCGGCCATAGTTCTCGTTGATGGCGACCTTGTGGCTCTCGGTGTTGTCAAGGTAGTACATCATCGCGGGGCTGGTGGACAGCGACAGCAACAGCTCCTCGAAGTTGCCCATGCCCTTGTCCCGGAACATCTGGATCATCCGGCCCATCTCTTCGCCGGAGTCGATCTTCGAGTGGCCGGCGCAGAAGATCATGTGCCAGAACAACGCCATCTTTTCGCGCAGTTGGTACTCGGTGTTGACCATGCGGTACATCCAGTTCTGGATGTTGATTTCGATGGCCCCGGGGTGGTTGTAGGTCGGGTGATAACGCAGCATGAGGTCGTCTTCGACACCGGACGTTTCGCCCGGATTCAAGAGCTCCTCCACCACTGTGTCATAGCCTTTCGCAGCGGCGGCTTCAATCTCGTCGCGGCTGGCGCTGAAGCCCGCCCGGCGCAGAAGGTGAGCCATCAATGCGATGTCGTTGCTTCCTGCCATTGGTTCCTCCTTTTTTACTCCCGAACTTTGTAGTCCTGAGGGGTGATTTTTGATACCAAGAATATAGCCTACGGCCCCGTTTTCCGCAATATCCGGGCATGAACAACCCCGAATAAACGGCGGAACCGTTATCAGTTTATAATCGTATCGCCGGTAGCACCCACTGTCAATACGCGCCCCGCTTTCCCGGACGTCGCCGGTGCGCTATTTCCCGCCCGGATCCAAAGCAGAAAGGGGGCGGAAAACCTTCCGACCCCCCGACGATTTCCAACGCTCTTACCGCGTTCTCCGCAACCGCGGGTCCAGCGTGTCCCGCAGCCAGTCCCCGAAGAAGTTCATGGCCATCACCACGATTGTGATCGCCAGGCCGGGGAACAGCGCCAGCCACCAGATTTCAAATATCTGGTCGCGGCCCTCCGACACCATGATCCCCCATGCCGGGTCGCCCGGCGGCACGCCCACGCCCAGGAAGCTCAGCGACGCTTCCAGCAGGATGGTCTGGCCCACCAGCAGGCTGATTACGATGAGAATCGTGTTAATGACGTTGGGGAAAATGTGCCGCCACATTATCACCGGCGCGGATACGCCGGCCACGATGGCCAGGGTCACGAAATCCCGTTCCTTGATGCTCAACACCTCGCCGCGGGCCTGCCGCGCGAATCTGGCCCACACCGTCGCCGCCACCGCGACAATCACGTTGCCGATGCCGGCGCCGCCGGCGATGGCGACGATAATCAGCGCTAACAGCACCGTCGGGAACCCCAGCACGGCGTCAACCAGCCGCATGAGGAATATGTCGATGCGCCCGCCGAAGTAGCCGGAAATCACGCCGATGGCGCTGCCGACCACGGCGCCGGTGCCCAGCGCCACCAGGCTGATGAACACCGAGGTGCGTGCGCCATAGATAATGCGGCTCAGGATGTCTTTGCCGGATTTGTCGGTGCCCAGCAGGAACTTGGTGCTCTCAAAGGGCGGCACTTCCCGGTCCCGCTTGTTCAACTGCTCCGGGTCGTGGGGCGCCAACAGGGGCGCGAAAATCGCCGCCACCGCCAGCAGCACCAGTATGAAGATGGGGACCCACGGCAGCCGCAACTCTCGCGCTTTCTGGAAAGCGCGCGCCGCTGCGTTCGCCGGTGCCGCTGGGGTTGCCAGGTCTTGCGTTGCCACGGTCAGTAACTCCCGATTGGCGAGTCAGATTCGGAGCCTACCCGTACCGGATGCGTGGGTCAACGTAGGCATAGACGATATCCACGACGGTGGACATCAGTATGTACAGGAAGCCCGACGTCAGAATCGTGGCCTCGATGATCGGCACGTCGCGGGTGCGAATCCCCTCCAGCATCAGCAAGCCCAGGCCCGGCCAGGCGAAGATGACCTCCACCACGATGGAGCCGTTGAGCAGCCCGGCAAAGCTGATGCCGCCGAAGGTGAGCACTGGTATCACCGCGTTTTTCAGCGCGTGCTTGAAGATCACCAACTGCTCGGCCAACCCCTTGATGCGCGCGAATTTGACGTACTCGCTGTCCAGCACCTCCAGCATCGCCGAGCGCGTCAGGCGCATGAAGCCGGCCATGGTGAAAACGGCGATGGAGAACGCGGGTATCACAAAAAAGCGGGGGTCAAGGCCGTCCTTCCCAAAGGTGGGCAGGATGCCCAATTCCACGGCAAAAATCCACATCAGGATAATCGCCAGCCAGAACTGGGGCATGGACATTCCCAGGATGGCGAAGGACTTGCCCAGCCGGTCCATGAAGCTGTCTCTCTTTACCGCCGATAAGATGCCTAACGGTATGCCCACTATGATAGCGATGGCCAACGCGCTGATTGCCAACTGCACCGTGTTGGGTATGCGTTCCATCACCAGGTCAAAGGCCGGCTGGCGCTTGTTGTAGGAACGGCCGAAGTCCCCAATGAACAGGCCGCCCAGGTAGTCGAAGTAACGCACCACCGCCGGCCGGTCCAGGCCGAGGTTTCTCCGTATGGCTTCAATTTCCGACGGTTTGGCGTCGCCGGGAGCCATCGCCAGGGCAGCGTCGCCCGTCAGGTCAGTACCGAAAAACACCGCCGCGCTCAACACGACCAATGTCAGTATGGCCTGAATGATTCTGAATAAGATGAAGCGTGCCAATCCGGTCGCCTCCCTTCACGCGGGCTGGAGTTTGCGGGATTATAGCAGAAAAACCGCCCCCGCAAGCCCCGATTAAGAATCGGCGGGGGCAGGCGCGTAGCCCACCCCCGCCGGGTGCCTTCAGGCCGATTCGCCAGGGCGATTAGTTAGCCCACCGGACCGTCCACAGCGCGCTGGGCGAGGGGCGCAGCGGGCGCGGACGCCAGTCTTCCAACCGCGTGCCGATGGCATAGGGCGCGTCCAGGTAGCCGGGAGCGAAGTCCCAGTGGCCTTCGTGCGCCTGAGACAGGGCATTGAAGTAAGCTTCCTGCCGAGCCTCTTCGGTAGTAGCGGCCAGGGCGGCCTTTACCAACGGATCGACCAGCGGGTCGTAGCTGATGTACGAACCTTCGGAGTCTCCGAAGCGTCCCACCAGCTTGGAGCCGGTGTCGAAGGAGTGCTCGTTGGAGCGAACCAGGTATTGCCCCGGAATCTTGCCGCCGTACTGCCGGTCCTTGATCGCGGCTTCTTCGCCGACGTTGACCTTGCAGTTCAGGCCCAGGTAGGTGCTCCAGTCGTCGCAGACGAACTCGACGATTTGCAGCATCTTCGGCACCGTGGCGCCGGCTTCCCAGGTCCAGACGTTCCACTCATCGCCGCCGCCGGGCATCACCGGGTCCTTGAGGCCGGTTACGGCTTCGAGGGTGGTTCCGTCGGGCGTGGTGGCTTCGGGTACGTTGTATCCGGCTTCCACGAACAACTCGCGGGCCTTCACCGGGTCGAAGGGGAACGGGTCAAGGGCGCCGCCGGGCCGGTAGCCCACGCCGGAAGGCGAGGAGGCTGCGGTGCCGGCGATGTGGAACACGTCGGGTCCACCCACCAGTTCCTGGATGGCTTCCTTGTCGATGGCGTAGTCCAGGGCGTGGCGCACGCGCTTGTCCTGGCACATCAGCGGAGTGCCCTGCGGGTCGCCGATGTAGTTCCCGTCGGCGTCCTGTTCCCGGCTCTGGTCATATCCCAGTGTCTGCGGAGCGTCCACGCTGCAGTTCCAGGCGTTGATCCAGATGACCGTGGACTCGGGGCCGAAGCGATACTGCAAACCGGCGGCTTCCAGTTCGTCGCGGCTGTCCAGGTCTATGGGCGAGATGTCGGCTTCACCGCTGAGCAGCGCCGCCTTGCGGGTCGCCGCCTCGGCAATCAGGTTGATTTCCAGCTCGTCAAACGGATACGGCCGCTTCTCTAGGATGAAGTGGTCGTCGCGCTTCTCGTACACAATCTGCGAGCCGGCGGTGAAGGAAACCAGGTTGAAGGGGCCGGCCGAGCCGGGGTCGGGATTGGCAATCAGGCCGTCGGAGCGGGACTGGTCGTCGCTGCCCAGGCTCATAAAGTGCGCCTGGGACATGATCGATCCGCCCGTGCCGCCGCCCACTTCGCTCACGTCGGAGAAGAAGTTGAGGGCCGGCTGCCTGAAGGTGATGGTCACTTCATTGGGGCCGGTTACGCTGGCGTGGCCTTCCTTTTCGTTGGCGGTGTTGTCGCCTTCGTACGCCGCGTTGTCCTGGGCCGCGTCAACTATGCGCCAGATGCGGATGCGCACCACGGAGCGAGCTCCATCGTCCCAGATGTAGCGCAGATACCAGGCGGCGTCTTCCGCAGTTACCGGGTCGCCGTTGTGGAACACGGCGTCCTCGCGCAGCGTCCAGGAAAGGCTCAACCCGTCGGCGGAAACGCCCCAATCGGTGGCCAGGCCGTCCTTGGTGTACGCAAGCTCGTCGTCGGTGGTCATCAGGTGAGAATGCAGCGGGAAGTGCCAAAGGTGCTTGTCGCCGCTCTCGAACTTGGGGTCCCAGACTTCGTTGCCGAAGGACTCGGTGAGCACGACGAGGCGTCGGCCTTCACCGGTATCGGCCATTGCCTGTGGCGCTTGCGCGGGCAGCGGAGTCGCCGTTGCGCCGACCGCCGCCGCGGGCGGTGAGGTCGCTGCCGGGGCTGCGCCGCCGCTGTCGCCAGTGGTGCTCGCGGCGGGGGCCGGAGCCTCCGCTCCACCGCAGGCAACACCTACGATGAACGCGGCTACCGCTGCCGGAATCAGCAACTGGTAGAAGCGCAAGCGCGGTATGCGGATACGTCTCATAATTACCCTGTACCTCCTTGGAAGAGAATGTATCGGCGTGCCGTCTTGGCGGCTTGCCGGAGTGTCGGCATACTAGCCACATCGCCTGTGCTTTGTCAATTCCGAGGGCAATTGACGTTCCCGCCCCGCCGTGATAAATTTTCCGCCTGAAAAACTGTGATGGAGACGAGTAAGCGGGCCGCACGCGCCCTAGCGAGTCTGGTACGGTGAAAGCAGACGCGCCGATCCCGCCCAAAATCACTCCGGAGTTGCCGGCTGAAAACCGCCTCCCGATCCTGGCGGTCAGTAAGCTCAGGCCGGGTTCGTTGCCCGTTAGAAGCGACGGGACATGATGGTGTCCTGCTAGAGCGGTCATGCGTCGCCCGACGGCGGCTATGGCAAATAGGGTGGTACCGCGGGTTATGGCCCGTCCCTATGGGGACGGGTTTTTTTGTGCCCCGCCGTACCGTCGGCACGGGCTGGCAGGCGGAAACGACAATCGACTACGGAGATACGCCGTGAAGCTCAAAGGCTCAGAAATCATCTGCGAAAGCTTGCTCCGCGAGGGCGTGGACGTGCTCTTCGGACACCCCGGCGGGGCCATCCTGCCCTTCTACGACGCGCTGTGGTCCTACCCGCAGTTGCGCCACATCCTGGTCCGTCACGAGCAGTCCGCAGCCCACGCCGCCGACGGTTATGCCCGGGTAACCGGCAAGCCCGGCGTCTGCGTCGCCACCTCGGGCCCCGGCGCCACGAACTTAATCACCGGGATCATGGGCGCTAAGGCCGACAGCGTGCCCATGGTCGCCATCACCGGCCAGGTCGCCCGCGCCGCGTTGGGCACCGAGGCGTTCCAGGAATGCGACATCTGCAGCATCGCCTCCGTTTGCACCAAGCGCACCTACTTGGTGCTGTCCGCCGCCGACCTGGCCCGCACCATCCGCGAGGCTTTCCAGGTGGCCCAGGAGGGCCGACCCGGCCCGGTCCTGATCGACGTGCCCCGCGACGTGCAGCTGGAAGAGGTCGAGTTCGAATACCCGGAGGCTGATGTTGCCCGGGCCGCGCCCCCGGCGTTGTCCCCCGAAGTGCTGGAAAACGTCCACAAGGCAGCGACCCTTATTAATGAAGCCGAGCGCCCCGTAATCATCGCCGGGCACGGCATCGTCCACTCCGGGGCCTACGAGGAACTCCGCCAGTTGGCCGAGGCTACCGGCATCCCGGTAATCAACACCCTCCTCGGCCTCAGCGGTTTCCCCCGCAACCATCCCCAAAGCCTGGGCATGCTGGGCATGCACGGCATGTACTGGTGCAACATGGTGGTGGACCAGGCCGATGTGCTCATTGGCCTCGGCATGCGTTTCGACGACCGCGTAACCGGCCGCGTTTCCGGCTTCGCCCCCCACGCGCGCATCATCCACCTGGACATCGAAGCCAGCCAGGTGGGTCGAATCGTGCCGGCGGAGGTGCCGCTGGTGGGCGACGCCCGGCCCATCTTGCAGGCGCTGATTCCCCTGGTGAAATGGGCCGAACGGCCCGAGTGGATGGCCGCCATCGGATACCTGAAATCGGAGCACCCGTCCCTTGCCATCCCGTCCTCCGACGCGCTGATGCCCCAGCAGGTGCTGGCGCAACTGAACGAGGCCATCCAGCAGGATGACGACGCAGTGGTCGTTACGGGTGTGGGCCAGCACCAGATGTGGGCAGCTCAGTATCTGTTCATGAACCAGCCCAACTCTTTCGTCACGTCGGGCGGACTCGGCGCAATGGGGTTCGAGGTTCCGGCGGCGCTGGGCGCGCAGATTGGCCGGCCGGGCTCCACCGTCAGGTCGGTGGCCGGCGACGGCGGATTCCAGATGACCATGCAGGAACAGGTCACCCCCCTTCAGGAAAAGCTGCCCATCAAGATTGCCCTGTTCAACAACGGCTACCTGGGCATGGTGCGCCAATGGCAGGAAATGTTCTTCGAGGGGCACATCAAGGAAGTTCCCATGCCCGGCCCCGACTACGTCAAGCTCGCCAACGCCTACAGCATCCCGGCGATCCGGGTGGAGCACCAGGAGGACGTCGCCGACGCCCTGCGCCAGGCCCAGGATTACGACGGCCCCTTCCTTATCGAGTTTGTCGTTGAGCAGGAGACCAACGTGTTCCCCATGGTCCCGCCCGGCGGTTCGCTGGCCGACACCATCGAAGACCCCCGCACCGCTATGGCGGCGCGCTGACCGCCACCGGCTCGCTCAATCGGCCGGCGACTTGCCGCACCGCCGCGTTAGTGGTAGAAATACGACTGACATTCAACGAATATCGTCGGTAGAGGTAGCGTATGCCCCGCGTCACTATCCAGGAAGCTTCCCGAATTTTGAACGTGTCCCAAAGCGTCATCCGCCAGAACGTCCGCGACGGGAAACTTCAGGCCACCAAGGACGGCTCCCGTTGGATGGTGGACATCCCGGAAGACGTCGAAGAATACTCCGACGATTTCAAGGAAAACATCCACGCCCTGGCTCGCTCCCTGACTCCCTGGTGGTACGACAACCCACGCAAGGAAGGCGTGGTCCACTACCTGGAAAGCCTGGGCATCGAGGAAGTCGAGCCCTTCTTCCTCTGTGGCGTCAAGGGCGAAGATATCTGGCCGGCCACCGGCCACGAGAGTTGGCAGCGCTGCCCCGAGTGTCTCCTGGAAGTCCAGGATCAGAGTCTCCCCATGGAAACCCGCGAGTAATTCGCCGGTCAGCGCGTCAGTTCACGCGATACACCCAGATCTGGTGCGTTACTTCCGGCTCGCCTTTGGGGAGCGGCTGGAACGGTTCGGTGACTTCCGCCAGGCTCCAGGCCCCGCTATCCACCAGGGCGTCCTGCTGTTCCTTGAAACCGAGTTCCAGGTGCGTATCGGGGCGCAGGCTGAACACGATGTGTCCGCCCGGCTTGGTGATGCGGCACAGGTCCACGAAAGAGCTGGGCGGAGCGTGCCCGGGAGTGAAAACGCCGATGCTGATGACCGCGTCGTAGGCGTCGTTGTCAAAGTCCAGGTGTCCCCCCAGGGCCATCTGCCGGAAGTCGTTGTAGCAGCCCTTGTCGCGGGCCACTTCCAGCATACCGTCGGACAGGTCCATGGCGCAGATGTCGCCGTACCCCAGCCGTTGTAATTCCACGCCCACCAGGCCGGTACCGGCGCCCGCGTCCAGAATCTTCGCGTCTTTGGCGACGTGGCCGGCTAGCGTTTCCGCCCCCATGCGCGGAGCCAGCCACACGAAGGTGTTTTCCAGGTCGTCGTCGTATTCCTTGGCCCACTCGTCATACCGTTCGGCGAGTTCCTGGTTGTTGGTGGACGAATAGACCCATTGGACCCGGTCTTCCGACCCGATATTTCCCGCTTCTGGCATTGTTTTCCACTCCGTTGGCCATGCTTACTGCTTGATGCAGAGGAACTGGGCCCAACCCAATTCGTCGTTGTTGATCGCTTCGACCGTCTTCATGTAGGCGTCCGCCAGGTAATCGAACCGGTCCTGGTAACCTTCCGGGCCTTCCGCGATGGAGGCGAGCCTGGACAGGTAGGTGTAGCTCTGCGCCAGGTGGGATGACAGGTCCCGCGCCTGCAACACCTTGAAACCGGTCTCGCGCAACGTCTCAATGTACGAATAGAAGCTGAAGTCGGTGTCGAACAGCAGCCGGTCGTACACGAACTTCCGCCCGGACTCGCTGATGTCGGTACGCGGTTTGGTGAGATCGTCGAAGATCATCATCCCGCCGGTCTCCAACACGCGGTACGCTTCCTGCAGCACCTTGACCTTGTCCGGCACGTGGTAGATGGTCGCCTGGCTCCAGAAGTGGGTGAAGGTTCCCTCGTCAAAGGGCAGCTCGGTTGCCGACGCCTTTTCAAAAGCCAGCTTCCCGGCCAGTTCGGGCACGTTTTTCAGGGACTCCACGGCGTTGGCCACGCGAACGCCGCTCAGGTCAACGCCCGTCACGTGAGCGCCGCTGTTGCGGGTCAGCCAGATCGCCGCGTTGCCGTTTCCGCAGCCGACGTCCAATACCCTGGAGTTCTCGTCGATGCCGGCGTATTCCACCATCAGTTCGTTGAGCCGGATCCCGGCAGCCAGGAATTGGTCGCGTATGCTGCTGTCGCCGGCCGAATCTCCGTCGAACACGCCCCAATGCACGCTGCCGTCAGCGTCCCATACCGAGCGGTAGATCACGTCCTCGGCATCGTAGTACTCCTCGGTTTCCTGCTCGGAAAACCGGTGCCCGGTTTCCACTACCATAGTTGCTCCTTTTGCGTTGGTAAGTAGGCCAAATTCCCCAGTGAAGGCTGCCCTCTGCGTCCCGAAAGGAACGGTAGAGGGCGTTCTCGGCACCGTAATGTGGTTCGCCTTTGCTTTAGAAAAGCGCGACGGGTTCCGGCTGGGGTTCGGCGTACATCGACCCTTCAATCCATTCGAGGAATTTGTTGTTCTCGTCCACCAGGATCATGCGCTGGTCAACTTCCTTGTCGGTGACCTCAAAGGCCATGATGATCGCGCAGTCTCCGAGCTGGCAGAGCCGGGCCGCCGCGCCCTGCACCGAGATGACACCGCTGCCGCGTTCGCCCGGCAGCACGTAGGTCTCAAACCGCGCCCCGTTGTTGCAGTTCACCACCTGGACCTTCTCGAACGGTACGATGTCCGACAGGTCCATCAGGTCGCGGTCGATGAGAATGCTGCCGACGTAGCCCAGGTTGGCTCCGGTAATCCAACAGCGGTGAATCTTGGACCGTAAAATCTCCCTCATGTTTTCTCCTCTCGTGCGTATTCCAACCGAAGTTGGAGGTTTGGATCGTGGCCGGCGTTGACCGGCTGATGAGCCGTCGCGGCCGGCACAGGCACAAGTGTGCCTACGGGTATCGTCTGGAGCGTTTGCTCACACCCGTTGCCGACGTTGCGGCAAGGACCCGGGTATCAGGCGGGCGTCTTGCGGGGCGCTAATCCCGCCGCCCATTCAGGCTTGGAGCAGCTAAGGCTCGCAAGGAAGCTGGTGGCCGCCACGTCCGCGCAGGGGCGCGATTTGCCTCTGCCGGTAGGCTGCTCGTCCGAATTGCTCGGTGGACTCCCCCCGCGCGATGCGGGGCTGCGTAGAGTCGGGATCCGGCGACTGCCGGTGCGCTGTAGGCGCGGCTGCACTCATTTAGCCTCCTTGTTTAAGGGCAGGTTTCGGTGCGTGCAGACCTGCTTTTGCTATCCGGCAGTGTAGCCTCATAATCTATTCGTGTCAAATCAGGACGGGCTATCCAAGCGTGGCCGCCCGAAAAACAGGCAATTTTTTATAAAAACTGCAACAAAGTCTCTTGACAATGCCCGGTATGGCCGTTTCGTCCTGCCGGCTGGCAAAATGTGACGGAATACTACCTGTTCAACTATATGTCGAACAGCAGCAGTTGCCGGGAGTCCTGACCCGGCGCGTCATGCGTTGGGGAGCACCATCTGGGAATGCCTCTCGCCGATGCGTGGTCGAGGAAAACCGGGCCATGGCCTGAATAGCCGTGGCGAGACCACAGCCAGGCGTGCAGCAATTCGTGGGCCAGGATGCCCTCCATGCCGCTGCGCCCGCAGCGTTGGAACCTGGGCAGGGATAATCCGATCAGCCAGGATCCGTCCGGGTAGCAAAAACAGCGCCCGCCGGCGTACTCAATCCGCTCCAGGACGATTGAGCCGGCGGCCAGGTCCAGGCTTTCCATCCGGTATCGCTGCGCTACCCGGCCAACCCAATCCAAGTCGCTCAGCACGATCCCTTTGGGAGCGGGCATCAGGGTACGCCGGCCCGGCGTATAGGCAGGCGCCTCCGGGTCTTTGACTGGCACGGGCATCGGGGCTACGGCGTGAGGATGATCTTGCCGGTGGTGGCCCGGCCCGCCAGTTGCCGATGCGCTTCGGCGGCGTCCGACAAGGCAAAGTGGTGTTCCACCCGCAATTTGAGCTCGCCCGATTTCACCCAGCCCAACACGGCCCCGGCTCGCTGCTCCAACTCCTCGCGGTTAGCCGTATAGTCCCCCAGTCCCGGCCGCGTCAGGAACTTCGAGCCGTTGCCCAGCACTCGGGGATCAACCGCCGGCACCGCGCCGCTGGCCTGCCCGTACAGCACCATGTAACCCCGGGGCGCTAAACACGCGATGCTGCCGTCAAAGGTATCCTTGCCCACGGCGTCGTACACCGCTTGCAGCCCGGCTCCGTCGGTCGCCCTGTTGATCTCGGCGGCAAAATCCTGCTCGGTGTACAGGATCACGTGGTCGGCTCCGGCGCCCCGGGCCAGTTCGGCCTTGGCTTCGGTGGAAACCGTCGAATAAACGTAGGCCCCCAGCGCCTTGCACATCTGGATCAGCAGCAGGCCCACGCCGCCGGCTCCTGAGTGCACCAGCACCCGGTCGCCCGCTTTCACCCGGTAGGTGTCATAGCAGAGATAGTGGGCCGTCATGCCTTGCAGCATGGCCGCCGCGCCGTCCTGGGCCGACAGGCCGTCCGGCATCTTGATGAGCCGCCACGCCGGCACCACCGCCTGCTCGGAATAGGAACCGGGATGGCTGCAATACGCCACCGTGTCGCCCACTGCCACGTTGCTGACCCCCGAACCTACTTCGCGAACGACGCCGGCGCCCTCCACTCCGGCTACCCAGGGCAGGCCCGGAGGATTCACTCCCATCCGGCTGTAAATGTCCGTGAAGTTGACGCCCACCGCTTGAATTTCGACCACCGCCTGGTCGGCGCCGGCGCTGGGGTCGGGCAGGTCCACGTATTGAAGGACCTCGGGACCGCCGTATTCCGTGATTTGCACTGCTTTCATTTACTCATACTCCTGCCATAGGGCTGCCGAGCAGTAGAATAGCACAACATTGCCCACGTAACGGTCGAAATGCTATGATTGATGTCACTCTGCGGCGTGAGATTGCGACCGGACTGGAGGGATACAAGTTGACCAACGAACCGCACCTCTCGATATCGCAAGCCATTGACCTATTTGTCGATTACCTTAAAGACGGCCGCCAACCCATGCAGGGCCAGCAGGAACTGCTCCGCTTTCAGGCCAGGATTGGCAAGGACAAAATGATAGCAACCTTGCACGCTATCGAAGTGGGCGACTACGCCCGGTGGACCACCGAAAACGTAGAGAACCCGGCGTCCCGTCTCGACCCGGTCAAGAAATTCCTGACCTTTGCCAACCGCAAGGGCTGGACCCAGATTAGCCTCGCCCGCTACGCTACGGCACCTCGCCGCAACCGGCGCCGTTTCCAGAATTCCGACCAGGCGACCGGCGCCAGCACCCCCACCGCGCGGCTCAGCGAGGAACGGCATAACGAATTGCAGGAAGAGCTGCGACGGCTGCGCGCCGAAGTCCCTCAGATCCGCGAGACCATCCGTATTGCTCGCAGCGACGGAGACGTTCGCGAAAATGCGCCCTTGGATGCCGCCCGAGAACAGCAGCAACTGGTCGAGCGCCGCATCCGGCAGCTGGAAAACGACTTGGCCCGCGTGGAAATCGTTGACGCCGCCAACGCGGACACCGAGAAAGTCAGCATTGGTTCCCGCGTCACGCTGCACGATATGGATACGCAGCAGCAGCGGGCTTTCACGCTGGTGGACGTCCGCGAAGCCGACGTTTCGGCCGGCAAGATCTCTACGGTCTCGCCCATTGGCCAGGCCCTGATGGGTCGCAGCGTCGGTGAAGAGTTGACGGTCAGCACCCCACGAGGCGCCGTTCAGTACCGTATCGAGGGTATCGGCGAATAACTGCTGCCACTCCGGTTCGGACCATAATTTTTGAAGGGGCGAATCAGCGTTCGCCCCTTCTTGTTTATTGGCCTATGTTCTCCACCGCCGAGAGAATCGTCTCGGGGTCGGGAAGCGTGCCGGGTTCGTAGGTTTCCCGGTACCGAATCACCCCGTCGGGATCCACGATGATCACCGCTCGGGTTCCCGCGCCCCGCTCCTCGTTCCAGAGGTCGTACGCGGTCGTGACCCGGCCCTTGGGATGCCAGTCCGACAGTTCAGGGTACGGCAGCCCGCCCATGGACGTCGTCCAGGCGCGATGCGCGGCAACGTGGTCGCAACTGATGCCCAGCACCTGGGCATTCAGCTCTTCGAACCGTCCGTTGAAACGACGGAACGAAGTCGCCTGATCCGTTCAACCACCGGTGAAATCGAGAACGTGGAACGACAGCACAACGGTGTGCGTGCCGTGGTAGGTGTTCAGGGAAACATCGCCGTGATGCGGCGATGGCAGGGTGAAGTCTGGGGCAACGTCGCCAATCTGACCTGGCATCAACCATCTCCTCTTTAATGTCAGCCGGACTCCGGGCCTCGCGGCCGGAGTCCGCGGCTTGGGTTGCGCAGATTATAACCCACAAACAGCGTGGTATCATCCCGTCGTATTTCAGTTGACCGCACCCAGGAGGCACTCTCATGGCAACCAGACCCGCCCTCACCACCGAACAAGTTACCGCCGCGATGAGCGCGATGCTCGCCAAGGCCAACGAAACCCCCGACGCGCCCGTGGCCATGGCAATCGTCGATGCCGGCGGCGAGCTGCTGGCCTATCTGACCATGGACAACCTGCGGATCTTCAGCCGCCGCCACGCGCTGCGCAAGGCGTACACTTCGGCGGTGATGGGTCGGGATTCCGGCGAGCATGCCGCCGGCCTGCACGCCCAGGGCCGCAACATCGCCGACTTGGGAGACCCCAGGTTCACCCACGGCCAGGGCGGCCTGGTGATCATGCAGGACGGCGTGATCCTCGGCGGTATCGGCGTGGGCGGCTACCCCAGCGGACAAGCCGACGAAGACCTGTCCAGGGTCGGGCTGGAGGCAATGAACCTGTAATTCAGGACGTCCCGTCCTGCCGGCGCTATCCCCGCAGGGCCGGCGCTACTTCCTCCGCGTAGAGCTTGACGGAGTTCTGCACGCGCTCGGCGGGGACGGTGCCGCCCAGGTTGGGTTCCATTATGACGCCGGTGAGGCCCAACTGGTCGCGGATTTCCGCCAGCCGTTCGGCAACTTCCTTAGGCGAACCATAGGCTACCCGGTCAACCAGCAGGTCGTCGTAAGTGGTGTTGAGCAACTGCTCGGCGCGCTGGCGGCGTTCCGCTGAGGCGTTTTCGCCCTCGGCCTCCACCGTCCTGATGTAGGTGTCGGCGGTGCGGCGGAAGGCGCGCATGGTGCTTTCCTCGGTGTCGGCGCGAACCTGCTCCATGGACTCGGCCACGTAGATAGGCATTCGCACGTACACGTCGTCCACGTCGTGGCCGTTTTCCTTGACGGCGGCGCGATAGAGTTCCAGGTTGTCGGCCACCTGCTTGAGGCCCTGCCCGCGCACGCCGGTTACCAGCGGGAAGCCTAGCTGCCCGACGATGCCAAAAGTGTCGATGGAGTTGGCGGCGATGCGAATGGGAGGGTGCGGCTGTTGGTAGGGGCGCGGCGTAACCACCACGTCGTCCATGTTGTAGTAGTGGCCGTGATGGTCGAAGCGGTAGTTGTTCCAGGCTTTGAGGATGATTTCCAGGGCTTCGGAGAAGCGCTCCCGGCTCTCATCGTAAGGCACGTCGTAGCCGTGGTAGGAGCGGGGGAAACTGCTGCGCCCGATGCCGAAGTCCAGGCGGCCCTGTGAGATGTTGTCCACGGTGGCGGCTTCTTCGGCCAGGCGGATGGGGTGGGCCAGCGGGAGGACGCTGACGCCGGTTCCGACGCGGACGCGCTCGGTACGGGCGGCGATGATGCCGGCCATCAACAGCGGCACGGACGACACGGAGGGGATGCCGGCGCCGCCGGGGTCGGTAGGCGTACGCGGGGCGGCGAAGTGCCGCTCGGCCAGCCAGACGCCGTCGATGCCGGTTTCGTCGGCCAGACGGGCCATTTCGAAGGCTTCGGCAAAAGCTTCATCCTGGGTGCGGCCCTCTCGGTAGTCGCATTCCATTACCAGACCGACGTGCTGCATAATCGTCCTCCTCAAAATTAAACGGCCAACCGGAGAGTTTTAGCTTTCGATGTAGGTATTGGGCGCCGTCAGAAACCTGGTGCGGCACTGCAGGGTGCAGAAGTAGTACCACTCGCCGTTGTAGAAACTGCGGGTTCCGGCGTTGGGATCCACTTCGTTGGCGCCGTGCATGGTCTGGCCGGTGGTGGCGCGGGCGCTGTCCTCGTTGATTTCAGTTTTGCAGACGGGGCAGACGGGCATTGTCAAGCTCCTGTGTTGGATCAGTAGTCTGTGGAACGGTGTCAGCCCACCGGCTGGAGGTTCATGCCCAGCCGGACCTGGCCGGGCTGGTCAAGCAGAGCGCGGGCGACCCTGGCCCGGTGCTCGAAGCTCGTGCCCAGGCGCATCGTCCACGCCGTAACCCGCCGGTACCAGAGATGCAGGTCGAACTCCATCATGAAACCGATGCCGCCGTGGATCTGCTGGGAAGAACGCACCGTAGCCTGGCACTTGTCGTTGGTAAAGGCCTTGGCCTGGGATACTTCCACGCCGAACGGCAGGCCGGAATCCAGCTTCCACAATGCCTCATAGGTCAGCAACTGCGCTCCGTCCGTCCACACGATCATGTCGGCGCACAGGTGCTGAATGGACTGGAACCCGGCAATAGGGCGGCCGAAGGCAACGCGATTCTTGGCGTAGTCGATGGCCATCTCGGCGTCCTTGCGAGCAGCGCCGGTAATCTGGGCGCACAGCAGGGCGGTTCCGATGTCCAGCATGTCGGACGTGGCCGGCCAGCCCTGGTTGACCTCGCCGATGACGTTGCTCAGGGGGACGCGCACGCCGTCCATCGTGAGCTTGCTCTGGGAGTCCTTGGCCAACGTGGTCAGCCGGGTTTCTGCGATGCCGGCGGCGTTGGTCGGCACTATAACGAGGGTAATTCCCTCGTTATCGCTCGTTGGTGCTGCCGTCCGCACCGCCGTCACCATCAACTCGGCGGCGGAGTAATTATCCACAAAATGTTTGACGCCTCTGATGACCAGGTTGTCGCCGTCCACCTCGGCCCGGCACTGGATGGCGTCGGCGCGGAGCCGGGGGTCCTGCTCCTGCACGGCCCACGTCATGATGAGGTCGCCGCGAGCCGCGCGGGGCAGGATTGCCTGTTGCTGGTCGGCAGAGCCGTGTCGGGCCACCGCCAGCGCCGCCGTTGCCGTGCTGTGGAAAGGCACCGGGGCAATGGCCCGGCCGCACTCTTCCAGGATGAGGCCCAGATAGGTTACGGGCAGTCCGCCGCCGCCATGGGATTCCGGAAGCGAAATCCCAAACCAGCCCAGGGACGCCATTTTCTCCCAAAGCTCAACCGAGTAACCGCGCTCATCCTGCTCGATGGCCCTGGCCAGGCTGGGCGGGCACTCCGCCTCCAGGAATTCCCTGGCGGCGTTCTTGACCATCAACTCTTCTTCGTTGGGTAGTACGTTCATCGTGCCTCAGTCGTTGGATCGGTCGGATTGGTGAGTGCCGTCGGCTGCGGTTATACCCGAGGCATGCCCAGGCCGCGGCGGGCCACCTGGTCGCGCATCACCTGCACGCTGCCGTGGTTGATGCCGCTCTGGAACGCGCCCATCAGGTTGTGGGCGAACACGCCATCCTCGACGGCGTCCTCGGAACCGTTGAGCAGTTGGCCGTAGGGACCGAGCATCTGGGCGATGGTTTCGGTGGTGCGGACGCCGTGCTCCGGGGCAAAGACTTTTTCTGCCGAGCCTTCGTAGGTGAATACGCCGTCGCTCTCGACTATGGACATGCTCCGCAGGGTCATCAGGCGACACACCTGCCCCTCGATCCACATATCGGCCAGCCGGTCCCGCACCGTGGGATCCTCGCGCATGGCGATGCCCTCGATTTCGTTGTCCTTGACCCAGTTCACGATGTCCTCATCGCGCTGGATGGAAATGAGGTATCGGGACGCCCCGACCCGGTCCAGGTTCAGGCCCATGGCGCCCACGTACCAGCCCTGGTTTTCCTCGCCCAGCATGCACGAGGCGGGGACGCGCACGTTTTCAAAGAACGTTTCGTTGGTTCGGGCGTCGCCGTAAGTTGTGCCCAGGGGAGCCGGCGGGTTGTTCTGAATGGTCCACAGCGGGCGAACGGTGATGCCGGGCGTGTCCATCGGTATCAGGAAGATGCTGATCCCCCGGTGGCGGGGAGCCTCCGGGTCGGTGCGCGCCATCAGGTAGATGTGCGTGGCGTAATGGGCCGCCGTGGTGTACATCTTCTGGCCGTTGATCACGTACTCGTCGCCGTCGCGGACGGCGCGGCACTGCAACCCGGCCAGGTCGGCCCCGGCCTGCGGCTCGGTGAACCCCAGCGCGAACGAGATTTCGCCGCGAATGATGCCGGGCAGGAACTCCTGCTTCTGCTCCTCCGTGCCGGCGGCCAGGATGGCCGGCGCGCCGGACCCTGCTCCACCGACGGTGATCCCGACGCGGGCGAATTCTTCTTCCACTATGTACTGGTCAATGCGGCTCCCGGCCTGTCCGCCGTATTCCTTGGGCCAGGAAATGCCGATCCAGCCCCGTTCGGCGATTCCCTTGTACATCTCGCGGGTCTTGGGACCACGGCGACGAATGCCGGTGTCCTCCAACTCCGCCACAATCTCCGGGGTTACATTTTCTGCGATGAATTGCTGGACTTCGGATCGGAGGGCTTCCTGTTCCGGGGTGAATGCGAATTCCATAACAAAGCCGCCTTACTGGAGGGTTGTTCCCTGGTTAGTACGGCGTGCAATTATAGCGGGTTGCGCCGATGCTGTCATTCCACCTTGGCCCGGAGCGTCAGGGTTGACAAACCGTTGTTGCCCGGCCTACGTTGAACCTTCAACGAATGGGATTATTTCGCCTGCCGCAAACGCCGGGGGTGTTGCACTATGGTCTCCGACGAAACAGCGACAATCGATGCCTCCGTCAGCGAGCGCGACGGCCAGCCTTTCATCAGCGTCAGCTCGATCTGGAAGGTTTTCGGCAGAAATCCGGAACGGGTCCTGGAACCTCAGTATGCCGGGAAGGACAAGTCTTTCTTCCAGAGCGAGTTCGGCAACGTGGTGGGACTCCAGGATGTCTCCTTCACCGTCAATCGCGGTGAAACCTTCGTCATCATGGGGCTGTCCGGCAGCGGGAAGTCCACCATGGTGCGGTGCCTGATCCGCCTCATCGAGCCAACTGCCGGCGACATTGTTATTGACGGCGAGCACATTACCGGAATGTCCGACAAGGAGCTGATGGAGTTTCGCCGCGAGAAAATCGCCATGGTGTTCCAGCACTATGGCCTGCAACCGCATCGGAACGTATTGGACAACGCCAGTTGGGGACTGGAAGTCCAGGGCGTAAGCAAACCGGAACGCTATGCCCGGACCAAAGAGGTGTTGGCGTTAGTGGGTTTGGCCGGTTGGGAAGACGCCTACCCGCGCCAACTGTCCGGCGGCATGCAGCAGCGCGTGGGACTGGCCCGGGCCCTGGCGGTGGACACCGACATCCTGCTGATGGACGAGCCTTTCAGCGGCCTGGACCCGTTGATCCGCCGGCAGATGCAGGATGAACTGCTGAGGCTGCAAACGGACCTGCATAAGACCATCGTGTTCATCACACACGACCTGAACGAGGCTCTGAAGCTCGGCGACCGCATCGCCATCATGCACGACGGGCAGGTCGCGCAAATCGGTTCGCCTGAGGACATCGTCCTGCGCCCCGAGGACGAATACGTCGGTGATTTCACCCAGGACGTGCGGCTGGAAAGCGTGCTCACCGCCAGCAAGGTAATGGTCACGCCCAAGGCTACCGTCATGGGGCATCAGGGGCCCCGGGCGGCGCTCCACACCATCGGTAACAGCGACGGCGACGCGGCCTGGGTGGTGGACATGCGCGAGCACTACATCGGGATGCTCTCCATTACCGATGCGGAGCGGGCCCTCCGCGCCGGCATCAAGCGCATCGACGAGGCCTGGGAATACGTGGACCGGGAATACCAGGCCGTCTCGCCGGCCACTACCTTTGACGAACTGATCCCGATGGCGATGGGCAGTAATTTCCCCATACCGTGCTGCGACGATAACAACGTCCTGGTCGGCGAGGTGCATCGCAGCGCGTTGGCGGAGGCTATCGCGGAAACCTCCACGCCCAACACCGACTACGAAGCAAACGCCGCCGAAAACGCGGCATTGGCCGAGGAATAGCTCGGCCCTTAGCAAGCCGCCCCATTCCTGCCGAGCTGTCGGAAAGACCCGCTGGCGGGCCATTACACCTGGAGGGAGAGAGTTATGGCAGCAATCACCGGAGAACAGACCGACGCCACGATAGCGGCGCCGGCGGAATCGCAAAACGGTGCTCAAGCCGCCCGCGCCACCCTGGGAAGCTTGCCGTCCATCTATTGGTGGGGAGCGGGAGTGGCCGCGGTCCTGGTCGTGCTGGTGATAAGCCTGCTGATATGGGGCCCGAGCATGGAATACCCCACCACGGTCACCTACGTCCAGTCCAGCGATGGATCCACTAGCTTTCCAAGGTCTCTTCGAGATGTGACCGGTGACGCCATCGATTCCGGTACGGACTGGCTGACCGTGAACGGCGCTTGGCTGTTTGGCGGCATCAAGAGTGGAATCACTTATACGCTGAACTACATTGAGGACGGTCTGAAATGGCTGCCCTGGCCCGCCGTCGTGTTGGCATTAGTGCTGGCCGGATTCGCCGTGGGCGGCTGGGCGTTGATGGGATTCACTGCTTTCGCCTTCCTGTTCATCGGTTTCATGGGCCTGTGGGATCCAACCATTGACACTGTTGCGCTGATGGTGGTTGCCGTCATCTTATCGGTAGGCATTGGCCTGCCCATTGGGGTGCTGGGAGCCAGAAATCAAACGGCCGACCGCATCATGCGGCCGATCCTGGACGGCATGCAGACCATGCCCAGCTTCGTGTACCTGCTGCCTGGCATCCTGTTTTTCGGGCTGGGCAAGCCGGCCGGCATTTTCGCCACCATTATCTACGCCGTGCCGCCGGTAATTCGTTTGACCAACTTGGGGATCCGCCAGGTTTCTCCGGAAACTGTGGAGGCGGCCCGCTCATTCGGAGCGTCTCCCCTACAGCTGCTGGTGAAAGTCCAGATCCCTATGGCCCTGCCGACGATCATGGCCGGCATCAACCAGACCACGATGATGGCACTGGCCATGGTGACCATCGCCAGCATGGTAGCCGCCGGAGGTCTTGGCGACAACGTGCTCCGCGCGATTCAGAAGAACGAGGTGGGCAACGGCGTAATCGCCGGCCTCGCCATCGTGTTCATGGCAATCGTCATCGACCGCCTCACCCAGGCCGTCGCCCGTGGCCGTCAGGAGGCGTTGAGCGCCGGTCACTAGCCGCCGCCCTCGCCGGATCACCCGAGGCAGTTGACTCGATGCTGCGAACAATCAAAGCCACGGAAAATTGAATGTCGATACGAAAAGCAGTCATTATGTAATGCAATTCGTGCTTCAATCGCCGGATTGACAACGATAATCAACGCTGCAATAATCGGCAACTACCCAACCGCCGCCCCGGGTATGTCCCGGATTCAACAGAAACGGAGGAAAGCATCTTGTTCACCAAGTACAGATATCTGGCGCTAGCGATGGTTTTGGCCCTTGTAACGGCCATTGCCGTCGTGGCTTGTTCGCCGGCCGCTCCCCAGACCGTCGAAGTCACCCGCGTTGTGACCGAGCAGGTCGAGGTGGAAAAGGTCGTCGAGAAGCCCGTCGAAGTGGTCAAGGAAGTCGAAGTCGAGAAAGTCGTTGAAAAACCCGTCGAGGTTGTGAAGGAAGTAGAGGTCGAGAAAGAAGTCGTCAAGGAAGTTGAGGTGGTGAAGGAGGTCGAGGTCATCAAGGAAGTCGAAGTAATGGCTCCCGAAGGACCGAAAGAGACCATCATTTTCGGAGACCTCAACTGGTCCAGCGCCCTGCTACAGAACCGTATCGCCCAGTACATCGTTGAGAAAGGGTACGGCTATCCCACCGACGTCAAGTTCGGCGCGACCCTGCCCCTGTTCCAGGGCCTGAAGAATGGCGACACCCACGTCACCATGGAAATCTGGCTCCCCAATCAGGACGAAGCCTGGAACGCCGCTCGCGAAGAGGGCGCTGTGCTGTCAGTTGGCGGGAGCTTGGGCGAGGACTGGCAGTCCGCTTTCGTGATCCCCGCGTATCTCCAGGAGCAGTACCCTGACCTGGACCACGTGGACGACCTCAAAGAGCAGCAGTACAAGGATCTGTTCAAGACCGCTGAGACCGGCGACAAAGCACGCCTGGTGTCCTGCGTCATTGGCTGGGCCTGCGAGAGCGTGAATGCGGCGCAGGTTGAAGGCTATGGCCTGTCCGATCATATTGAAATTATCAACCCCGGAGACGGCGCAACAGCAAACGCGGATCTTTACGGTGCTTACGAACGTCAGGAACCTTGGCTGGGCTATATGTGGGGCACAAACGACCCTGCTTATAAGCTCGACTTGGTTCGGCTGGAGGAACCGCCGTATTCCAAGGAATGCTGGGACACGACCAAAGCCTGCGCCTACGCAGATGCTACCATCCTCATCGCGGTCTATCCCGACCTGCCGGCTCGAGCCCCCGACGTCGTCGATTTCTTGCGCAAGTGGGATTTCAGCATCGAGGTATACGGACCTGTCCTCCTATGGCAGCTCGACAACCCGGGTGCCAGCACCAAGGACACCGCCCTGTGGTGGCTCAACAACAACGCCGACGTCTGGAGCGACTGGGTCACTGATGAAGCCGCCGAAGGCATCCAGGCCGCGCTGAGCGCCGGTGAGGAAGCCGACGGCTGGCCCACCGAATAACCCGCCGAACCAAACGGCTTGTCGAGAGGCGGCTTCCAAAGGGAGCCGCCTCCTTTTCTGCTACAATGCAGCCGCCCGTCAGGGCTATCACACGCTGTATGGAATCCGATCACCGATGACCACCACCGAATCCACTACGTTCGTTTCCGACGAAACCCTGGCAACCCTGAAAACCATTCCGACCCAGACGCTGATCGACGGCCTGTGGGTGATGGGCTGGCCCATGAGCATGATCGAGGGCGCAAAACCGCTCCAGCCGGGTCAGCACATGGCCGGCCGGGCCGTTACGCTGCGGTTTGTCCCGCACCGGCCCGACCTCGCCGCCGACAAACCCAAAGCCGCGGATTCCGCCGAGTACGTGGCGTTTGAGTTGTGCGGCCCGGGTGAGGTGCTGGTGATAGACGCCATGCGGTGGCCGTTCAGCAGCATCGGTGGCGACATCAAGTTCTTCCGCCTCTACCAGCGCGGCGTAGGCGGCCTGGTCACCGACGGCGCCGTGCGCGATACCAACACGCTGAAAGAATATGGCTTCCCCGTGTATGCCGCCAACGCCACCGCCAAGCAGGGCCCGGCCGAATTCTGGCCCTGGCAGGTGAACGACTGCATCCAGTGCGGCGGCGTGCTGGTGCGGCCCGGCGATGCCATCGTGGGCGACGATGACGGCGTGGTCGTGGTGCCGGCCAGCGCGGCCCAGGAAGTCATCAACATCGCCCACCAGCGTGAAGAGGTCGAGGGCGTCATCAAGGCCCAGCTTGAAATCGAGCGATGCTCTCCCGGAAAGTACTACCCCTTCAACGAAAACACCTGGAAGCTCTTTGAGGAAAAGACCGGCAAGAAACCCTACCGCTAGGAGAATTGAAATGGCGCGACTACCAGCAGCAACCCGAGACACGGTACCGGCCGGCCAGGAGGCTACGTTCGACGAGATCACCCAGAACGGTACGGCGGTGCCGCCCTACGGACCCGGCTCCGTCATGGTCCACGTGCCCGAGGCCAGCAAGCACGCCACGGCCCTGAACCAGTACCTGCGCAACGATGCCAGCCTGCCGATGAAAGCGGCGGAGTTGGCCATGCTGGTGGCGGCCCGGGAGATAGACTGCCAGCATATCTGGAACGCTCACGCCGCATCGGCCCGCGACGCCGGCGTGCCAGCCGCTGTGGTGGACGCCATCCGCGATAACAAGCCGCTGCCGGACCTCGCGCCCGACGAATCTGCGGTGATACAGCTGGGGCGAGAGATTCTGCGCAACCACCAGGTAAGCCGGGGCGGCTACCAGAGCGCGTTGGAGATCTACGGTCAGCAGGGCACCATCGAACTGACCCAGGAGTTGGGCAACTACACCATGCTGGGAATGCTCATCAACACCTTCGAGACCGACCTGCTGCCGAACCGCTCGGAGCCGCTATTGCAGCGGATACCGGGATAGCAACGGCGAGTAGGGGCGAATGATTATTCGCCCCTACGTTATTTTGCGATAGATCTGGACGCGGTGGCGGCAGGAATCCACCACGTAGATGCGTCCCTCCGGGTCCACGGCAATGGAGCTGGGCCCCCAGAAGCGGGACTCAATGCGTGCTGAAGTTTCCCGATGGTGGTCGCGCCACGGATTCACCGCCGGCGCCAGGTTCGCTTCAGTTCTAGCCCGCTGCTCGTCGGGGTTTGCCGACAGGTAATCTGCTGCCCATGTGGATACCGTAGCGTCGCCCGTGAGGATGCCGGCGACTTCTCCGTCCGGGCCGAATATCTGGACCCGCTCGTTGCCCCAGTCGGCCACGTAGATATATCCCTCGCCGTCCACCGCTACCGACGCGGGACGATTTAGCTGACCTTTCCCATCGCCGGCGGTTCCCCACTGGCCGATGAATTGGCCTTTGGGGGTGAAAGCCTGGACACGGTCGTTGCGCCAGTCGGCAACGAAGACGTTTCCGTCGGCGTCGCACGTCAAACCCCACGGCGTGTTGAACTGTCCGGCCTGGGCGCCATAATCGCCCCAGCCGGCCAGGTACTCGCCTTCGATGGTGAACCGCTGGATGCGGTGATTCAGGCCGTCGCTGATCAGTAGCGTTCCGTCCGGCGCAGCGGTTATCCCGGCGGGCCGGTTGAACTGACCCGGAGCATCGCCAACGTCTCCCCAGTGTCGGACATAATTCCCGCTTGGGTCAAAGATGTTGACCCTCTGCAACGCCTCGTCGGTAACGAAAATCCGGCCGTCGGCAGCGCGGGTAATGTCGCTAGGCCACCAGAATTGCCCGTCCTCGGTGCCGCCGGTTCCCCATTCGCCGATGTAGCCCTCGTCAACGGTGCAGACGCACACCCGCTTGTGTTCCAGGCGCCCGACGGATTCGGGGCCGCCCCGGTTCAGCACGTACATCACGCCGTCATCGCCCAGCGTCAGCGCGATGGGATGGATGAAGCCACGCCCCCGGTAGGCGAGGAAACCCACCGTGTGGCTGTACTCAAATGTCGCCGTCGCCGTGGTCATGCCAACTGGTACTCCCGCGAGGCGACAACGAGTTGCAGCATTTCGACTACCCGCTCCTCGGAGCAGGCAACGGCGTCATCCTTGTCGAAGCGGATTTCTCCCCATGGCGCAGCCAACGCCACCAGGCTGTTCAGCGTAGTTTCCGAAACCTCAAACATGCCCATGGCGTCAAGGCACGCTTCGGCCAGTTGGCGAGGGGACAGGACGTCTCCCGCCGACCGGACCTTGTCCACGATTGCGGAGACGCCGGGCCGGGTAGTATCGCGCATTTCGGCGCCGGCGGCGTTGATGCGCTCCACCAGGTTGCCGGTGTCGATCCACTCCATGCCGGTGTGCCAACCCTCCACGGTGGGCGGGTTGAGGATTTCCTGGCCCATGAAATTGACGTCCATGGCCAGGTTACAGATTGTCCACTCCGGTGTCCGGTGGCTGCCGGCCAGCCGAGCCGTGCCGCCTACCAGCTCAGCAGGGCTTTTGACCCGCCCCAGACGGGCGGACTCGTCGGAGAAGAAGTCGGAGAGGAACAGGCAGCGCATCACGGCGCGGATGTCGCCCCCGGTGCGCGTGAACTCGTCGGCGAGCATGCCGATCGCCTCCTCGTCAGGGCGGTCGGAAACGAAGAAGTTGTAAAGCTTGCTGCCGATGTAGTGGGCGGTTGCCGGTTGCCGCACGATGATGTCGATGATTTCCTGGCCGTTGAAGGCGCCGGCATGACCCAGGAACGTCTTTTCGCTGTCGTCGTGGTCGTCGTCACGATAGCGGAACTGCCAGTCAATGCGACCGTAAGGCCAGAATGAATCGCGGCTGGCCCGAATGCTCATGTACTCCGCGTTGTCTATCGTCCAGCCGGTGAACGAACGGGCGGCGGACTTCACGTCGTCCTCGGTGTAGTTGCCGATGCCCATGGAGAACAGTTCAAGCAACTCGCGCCCGTAGTTTTCGTTGGGAGCGTCCTTGTGGTTGTCCTTGTTGTCCAGCCAGAAAATCATGGCCGGGTCGCGGGACAGTTCCAGCAGGATGTCGGCAAACTTGCCCAGCCCGTGCCGTCGGAAGGTGTGGGTCTGGTTGACCACCGCCTTGGCGTGGTTGAGTTTGCCGTAGGCGGTGGCGAACAACCCGTGCCAGAACAGGGCCATCTTTTCTTCCAGCGGCCGGCGGGAATTGATGATGCGATACAGCCAATAGCCTTGGCTGCTCTCCAACAGCATCAGGCTGTTCTGGTCGGTGTGATAGCGGCGGATCAGGTCTTCGATTTCCAGGTCCGGCTGCAGCTCGGGATGGAGCAGTTCCTCAACGGTGGCTTCGTAGCCCTGCGTGGCGGCCCGGTCGATTTCGGCGCGGGTTGCGCCGAAGCCGGCCCGCCTCAACAGATGCGCGATGCGGGTGGTTTCAGGATCGGCCAGGCTAACCCGGTCGGCTATGGTCATGGAGCCTTGCGTGAAGGTCATTGTTGCCATCCTTCGTTTCCTCAAAGAGTCTGTCGCACCGCCTACATCAGGTTCCAGCGGGGGTTGGCGTCCGCCAACTCGCGAAGGTAGTCAACCAGCCAGGGGCGGACTTCCTCCGCCATGTAGAAAGTGGGCGCGATCAGTTCCGATTCGTCGGCGATGATGCCCTCTTCGATGCAGCGCGTGGCCACCTCGGTGCCGGGCATGACGCTGACGCCGACGCGGAGGTTGGCCAGAGACGGTTTCAGCCCGCGCAGGAACTCCAGCTTGTTCTCAACCGACTCGCGGGTTTCGCCCGGCTCGCCAAACTGCTGGGAGATGGTGTAGTGTAGGTCGCCCGCTTCACACAGGTCGGTGGTCTCTTTAAGGGATGCGTAGCGCGAGGTGTCGTTGTCGCCCTCGTGGGGGTCTCCGCCGCGCGTCCCGCCCATCATCACCAGGCCGCAGCCGGCCTGTTTCATCAGCCCGATCAGTTCGGCGTCGCAGGCGTAGGGGGCCAGGCAGGTGTTCCAGCGCACCTTGACCTCGGCTTCCATGAGCGCGTTGCACAGTTCCTTGGCGTGTTCCAGCGGCACGTTGAAGCAGTTGTCCACGAAGAATATCTTTTTCAATCCATACCTTTCGGTGACCTCCGCCACCTCCTCAACAACCTCGTCGATGGGGCGAATGACGCGCCAGGCCCCCTCAGGCGTGCGGATGTCGTCGGCGGAGGTGGGGTAGTAGAAACCGCCCAGCTTGGTGAGCACGCTCACGCCGAATCCGGCCTTGGCGTACTTGGGCATGTCCAGGTCGTCCAGGCTGGGCCGTTCGATGAAGTCGGATGAGCAACGCATCCCGTTGTACACCAGCTGGCCGTTTTCGCGGTACAGCAGTCCGGTCATGCCCCGGTAGTCGGGTTCGCCGATCTCGATGCGGCCCGCCAGGTCGGCAAAGCTTTCGCCGGCGTCTCCCGCCAAACCGAAGTCGGGCTGGACGTATTCAAAGACCTGTGTGGGCATGATGCTGAAGGCCGGGCCGCCGCACACGATGGTCGCGTCGGAGATGGAGCGGACGCGCTCGATGACGCTCCTGG
>JAJDWF010000042.1 GCA_022825745.1 Dehalococcoidia bacterium
GTTGAAAATCTTCACGCCGGTGGGCACCGCGATCAGCATGGTGGTGATGGTGAACACCGAGTTGGCGATGGGGCCCAGGCCCACCGTGAACATGTGGTGGCTCCACACCGCCCAGCTCATGATGGCGATGACGATGCCGGAGAAAACCACCACCGGGTAACCGAACAGGGGCTTGCGGCTGTAAGTCGGGATAATTTCGGATACGACGCCCATCGCCGGCAGAATCAGGATGTACACCTCGGGGTGGCCGAACAGCCAGAACAGGTGCTGCCAGAGGATGGGGTCGCCGCCGGCTGCGGTGTTGAAGAAGTTGGCGCCGAACTGCCGGTCGGCGGTCAGCTCGATCAGGGCCACCGTGATGATGGGGAACGCCAGCACCAGCAGAATGCTGGTAACCAGGGTCATCCATACGAACACGGGCATCCGCATCAACGACATCCCGGGGGCGCGCATATTAATGATGGTGACGACGAAGTTGAAACCGGCGGCCAACGACGCCACTCCCAGCACTTGCAGGCTCAGCGCCCAGAAGTCCAGTCCCTGGCTCGCGCTATAGGGAGCAGCCGTGAGATTGGCGTAGGAGAACCAGCCGGCATCCGGCACCTGGCCGATCAGGAAGCCGGCGTGCATCAGCAGCGCGCCAAAGAGGAACGTCCAGTAGGAAAAAGCGTTGAGACGGGGGAACGCCACGTCCCGCGCGCCGATCATCAAGGGTATCAAGAAGTTGAAGAAGGTCGCCCCGAACGGCATGATCACCATGAAAATCATGGTTGTGCCGTGCATGGTGAACATCGCGTTGAACCAGTCGGCCGAAACCAGCGAGGCATCCGACGTGGCTAGCTGCAATCGCATGATGCCGGCCTCGATGCCGCCGACGATGAAAAAGAAGAACGCGGAAAAACCGTACAACGCGCCGATACGCTTGTGGTCAACCGTGGTCAGCCAACTCCACAAGCCGGTATAGGTACTCGGGCGGGGTATCACGCCGGTGATGGTTACCATTGCTTCAGTCCCTCTATTTCTGCGCCATCAGGTATTCCACCAGGTCGCTCAACTGGTCCTCGGTAAGGTCTGCCCGATGGTCCCGCCGCGTCTGGTAGATGGCCGCCAGTTCCGACATCCGGTTGCCCGGCTTGATGTCGTCCGGGTTGCGGAGCCACTGGCGCAGCGTTTCACGGTTGAGGTCAACCAGTCCTGCCCCAATGGTAGTACGAGCGCCCAAGTCGGTCAGATTCGGGGCCGCGAACGCCGTCGGGGGCTCGTTTCCGGTGCGGACGTCTTCCAGCCGCTCTTCGGCCGGCTTGCTCAACCATTCGGTGTAGGCGACGAAGGTCTGCATCCGGGCGTGCTGGACGCCTTCGCCGACTTCATCTACCTGGTCCGCGGAGCCAACCGTATGGCAGGTTACGCACTGGCCGTCGCCCAGGAACACCAGCTGACCGCTTTGAGCCGCTGCCGGATTCTCGGCTTGCGACAAGTCCACAGGATCGCCCCAGCCGTCAACCCACACCTGGTATTCGGCGTCCGACAGCGCGTGGACGCGGAACTTCATCTGCGCGTGGGCGGTGCCGCAGAACTCGGCGCATTGCCCGTAATACATCCCCGGATCATCCGCCTGGAACCACATCTGGTTGGCGCGAGTGGGCACAACGTCCTGCTTGCCGGCCAGCTTGGGAATCCAGAAGCTGTGAATGACGTCGTCGCTCTTCAGGGTCATGATGACAGGCCGGCCAACCGGGACTCTCATCTCGTTGGCGGTGGTAATCAACTCGCCGCCTTCAACGTCCGGGTTGGCGTCCTCATAGCGGAATTCCCACCACCATTGATGTCCTACAGCTTCAACACGCAGCGGTTCCTTGCCCAATTCTCGGGCCTGCGCTACGGCCTCTCCGGGTTCCAGCTTGAACAGCACGAAGACGGACCAGATGCCCAAGCCCAAAATCAGGATGGTCGGAACGACGGTCCAGGCGATTTCCAGCGGGGTGTGGCCGTGGGTCTGCGGAGGGAGCGGGTCGCCGGGCTTGCGGCGGTAGCGGATGGCGGCGTACAGCAACGCGCCCTCAACGAGCACGAATACTGCCACCATGGTCCACAGCAGAACGTTGAACAGCAGGAGCTGTTCGCGAGCCACCGGGCCGTTGGCGCCGTCCAGCGTCCATGGCGTTGAACTCAGCATGGACTGGTGCCCGTCTGAGTCGCAGCCGAGGGCCGCAAGGACCAGGATACCGGCCAGGATCGCCAACGTAATCAACGAACGGCGACCGGAACGACGGGTGGGAGAATCGGAGGCGCTGCTCACCGGGATGTCGCGGTTTGGTTCGGAACCCAATGCCGTCTTGGAGTTGGTCGGTGAGTCTTTTTCAGAGAAGGGCAACAGCCCCATCGTGAACCCCCGGATACGGCGTAATGCAGCGGCCGCCGTATGTGCAAAATTTCACTAGCGGCGGCTACCATAGCACACGCGCCTATACCTGTCAATTTGCCGTCAACCCGTTCCGGTGGATTTTAGCCGCGCCGGAATATCCCTCAGCCGAACTTTGCCACGCTGTCAACCATCACCGCCACGAACAGCAAGGCCAGGTAGGCCAGGGAGTACAGGTACGTTGCCTTGGCCCGGCTGCGGGAGTCCTCTCGCCACAGCCGCCAGGCCAGCCAGATGAACGGCGCCCCCAGGGCGGCGGCCGACGCCAGGTAGATGATCCCGACCTGCGGTAGCAGCGCGAACATCAGCGTAAGCCCGGTGAGCGCTATGGAATAAAGGAATATGTGCAAGGTAGTCTGGCCGCGCGACGACACCACCGGCAGCATCGGCACCCCCGCCTGCTCATAGTCCTTTTCGATTAACAGGGACAGCGCCCAGAAATGGGGCGGCGTCCAGAAGAATATGATGGCGAACAGGTACACCGCCGGCAGGTCCAGGCTGCCGGTAACCGCAACCCAGCCAACCATCGGCGGCACGGCTCCGGCAGCGCCCCCGATTACTATGTTGTTCGGCGTCGTCCGCTTGAGCCACAGGGTATAGACGAACACGTAGAACAGGCTGGCCGACAGGGTCAGGGCCGCCGCCAGCGGATTCACCAGCGTGGCGAGCAGCGCGAACGCCGCCACGTTGAGGGCTATGCCGAACACGAGGGCGTAGCGCGGCGAGACCCGCTCGCCCGCGACGGGCCGGCTCTGCGTCCGTCGCATCTCCCGGTCGATGTCCCGGTCCAGGTGCTGGTTGATGGCGTTGGCGCCGCCAGAGGCCAGCGCGCCGCCGATCCAGACCCACGCCAGCATCATCAACGACGGCAGGCCTTGCTCGGCCAGAAACATCCCCCCGGCCGCCGTCACCAGCAGCAGAGAGATGATCTTGGGCTTGGTCAGCGTCACATAGTCCCGGACCACGGACCCGATTCCGCCGGAGGCGGACCTGGAGGCATGTCCGCCTTCGATCATCGCCGGCCCCACACTGTCCGGGCGTTGAGGTACGCTACCACGGCCATCCCCACCGCGCCGGCCCAGACCGCCGTCGCCGCCGTCAGATGCAGCGCGCGCCAGTGAGCCTGAAAGTCCAGCCAGATGGTCGCCGCGCCCACGATTACCTGGGCGACAAACGCCGCCAGCGTCAGGAAGGCCAGCCAGCGCAGCGTGCCCTCGGATCCCCGACCCACGCCGCAACGCCACACCGCGTAGAGCAGCAGTACGCCCAACACCAGCACGACGTAGCGGTGAAACATGTGGATCGCGGTGAGGTGGTGCATGGGGAACGCGCTGCCCTGGCACAGCGGCCAGGTTACGCAGGCCCCGGTGGCCCCCATAGCCGTCACCAACGCGCCCGAGATAATCACCAGGTAAACGCTCACCGCGCCGGCGATTGCCCAACGATGGTAGCCGTCGCCCGTCACCGCCTCCGCCCGGGTGATTGGAGTGCGGTAGGACGCGACCATTATGAACAGGCACACGGCCAGCAGCGCCTCCGCCGTCCCGAGGTGCAATGCTACGA
>JAJDWF010000049.1 GCA_022825745.1 Dehalococcoidia bacterium
CTGTCGCGCCACCTGGGCGGCGCGAAGATTTATCTGAAGCGCGAAGACCTGGCCCACACCGGCGCCCACAAGATAAACAACGCCCTCGGCCAGGCCCTCCTTGCCCGGCACATGGGCAAGCGTCGTATCATCGCCGAGACCGGCGCGGGGCAACACGGCGTCGCCTCCGCCACCGCCTGCGCGATGCTGGGCTTGCAGTGCATCGTCTATATGGGCGTTGAGGACACGGTGCGGCAGGCGCTGAACGTGTACCGGATGCGGCTGCTGGGGGCTGAGGTCATCGGCGTGGAGTCCGGCACACGCACGCTGAAGGATGCCATCAACGAGGCCATCCGCGACTGGGTCACCAACGTGGAGAACACCCACTATCTCATCGGCAGCGTGGTGGGGCCGCACCCGTACCCCATGCTGGTGCGGGATTTCCAGTCGGTGATTGGGCGCGAGGCACGGGAGCAAATCCTGGAAGCCGAAGGCAGGCTGCCGGACGTGGTGGCGGCCTGCGTCGGCGGGGGCAGCAACGCCATCGGCACGTTCTACGAGTTCATCGGCGACGAAGGTGTCCGGCTGGTGGGAGTGGAAGCGGCCGGAGAAGGGGTGGAAACGGGCCGACATTCGGCTACGCTATCGGCGGGCAAACCCGGGGTGCTGCACGGCTCGATGTCCTACCTGCTGCAGGACGAGCACGGACAGATCCAGGAAGCGCACAGCATATCGGCGGGCCTGGACTACCCGGGAGTCGGCCCGGAGCATAGTTGGCTGAAAGCGACGGGGCGCGCCGAATACCTATCGGTGACGGACGACGAGGCGCTGGAGGGTTTTCGACTGCTCTGCCGCACCGAGGGCATCATCCCCGCGCTGGAATCGGCCCACGCCATTTATCACGTGAGCCGGATGGCGGCGGATCTGCCGTCGGACAACATAATCGTGGCGTGCCTGAGCGGACGGGGGGACAAGGACGTGCCGTCCATCGCCGAGCGCGAGGGGATTGGGGTTTAGTCTGCCGGTCCCATCCAGGGGGCCGCGTCCGGTAGGAGAGGGCAGCCCTGTGCTATAATCCCCGTCGGTTATCGACACAATTGCGCCCGGATACCGTCACATTATCCGGGTTTTGATAAGGAGGCGAGCGATGGAGCTGGGATTGGACGGGAAGGTAGCAATCGTAACCGGAGGCAGCGAGGGCATTGGCAAAGCGGCCGCTTTGCGCATGGCCGGTGAGGGCGCCAACGTCATCATCGTGGCGCGGCGACAGGACGTCCTGGATGCCGCGGCCGACGAAATCCGCACCGCAACGGAGGGGGAAGTGTTGCCGCTGTCCGCCGACGTTTCCGACCGGGACACCGCCGCCCAGGTGGTCAACACCGCCGTCGAGAGATACGGGCGCGTGGACATTCTCGTGAACAACGCCGGCACCTCCATGGCCAAAGGGTTCGAGGACGTCAGCGATGACGACTGGGAGTTCGACTTTGAGCTCAAGGTGTGGGGCGCCGTTCGCCTGATCCGGGCGTCCATTCCCGAAATGCGCAAGGTCGGCGGTGGCCGCATCATCAACGTGACCAATCTCGGCGGGCGCACGCCCGGCGCCAATTCCATGCCCACGTCCATCTCACGGGCCGCCGGCATCGCCATCACCAAGGGTCTGTCCAAGGACCTGGCCTCGGACAACATCCTGGTCAACACCGTTTGCATCGGCCTCATCAAGAGCGGGCAGCACCAGCGACGGTACGATGGGCGGATCGTCAACGAACCGGACCTGGACATGGACGACTTTTACGCCCAACTGGCTGCCGGGCGCGGCGTGCCGTTGGGTCGGGTTGGCGAAGGCGCCGAGGCCGGCGATGTCATCGCGTTCCTCGCGTCGGAACGGGCCAGCTACCTGACGGGCGTGGCGATCAACATCGATGGCGGCGCGTCGGCGGTGGTGTAGTTGCGCCGATGCCGGACCGGTTGAGAGTTTGAAAAGCGGAGAGCACAGTGAACGAATCATACTTCGATGAATTTGAAGCCCCGAGCCGGCTGCTGCTGGGAGCGGGCCCCTGCACCGTCCATCCGCGCGTGCTGCGCGCCATGACGCAGCCGGTGGTGGGCCACCTTGACCCTCTTTTCTTCCAGATTATGGACGAGGTGTGCGAGATGCTTCGGCAGGTCTTTCACACCGAGAACTATGTAACCATGCCCATCTCCTCCACGGGAACGGGGGCGATGGAAACCGCCTGCGTCAACGTCCTGGAGAGGGGCGACACGGCCATCGTCTGCCGGAACGGTTACTTTGGCGTGCGGCTGGCGGACATTACCCAGCGCTGCGGGGCCAACACGATAATGGTCGATTCCCCGTGGGGAGAGCCGGCGGACCTCAACGCGCTGGAGGATGCGCTGAAAGCCAACCCCGGCACGAAGATGGTCGGGCTGGTTCACGCCGAGACCTCGACGGGCGCGCTGACTCCGTTGCAGGACGCCATCGACATGGCGCACCGCTACGGCGCGCTGGTGGTGGTGGACGCCGTCACCTCGCTGGGCAGCCACGAGGTGCGCGTTGACGATTGGGACATCGACGTTTGCTACAGCGCCAGCCAGAAGTGCCTGGGAGCGCCTCCCGGCCTGGCGCCGGTCAGCTTCGGCCAGCGGGCCATGGACGTTATCGACAAGCGCGCCACTCCGGTGGAGAGCTTCTACTTCAACCTGCAGGGCGTCGCCGAGTACTGGAACGAAACCCAGCGCGTTTATCACCACACCAGCCCCATCACCATGACCTACGCCATGCGGGAGTCCCTGCGCATGATGATGGAAGAGGGCATCGAGGAGCGCCACGCCCGGCACGCACGCGTTGCCGCCGGCTTGCGGGCCGGCCTCGCCGCCATGGGCCTGGAACTGACCACCAATCCGGAGTATCAGCTGAACCCGATCACGATAGTGAAAGCGCCGGAAGGCGTGGACGAGGGCGCAGCGCGGGCCAGGCTGCTGAACGAATTCAACATCGAGGTCAGCGGGGGCCTGGGCGAGTTTCGCAACAAGGTCTGGCGCATCGGGATGATGGGCGAGGGCGCACGGGAGAGCAACGTACTGTCGGTACTGTCCGCCCTGGAGATGATCCTAGCCGATGCCGGTTACGAGGTTGCCTTCGGGGCCAGCGTAGCGGCGGCCCAGCGGAGTTTCGCGAACAACGGGAGCTAGGTCAAGCTCAGCCTTCGGCCTGGTAGGCCGCGTCGAGTATCTCCACGACGTGCTTGACGCGCACGTCCGACTCGGCGTTGCGCAATCCCTGCTCCAGTTGGGCCATGCAGCCGGGGTTGGCGGAAGCGATCACTTGGGCTTCGGTTGCCAGCGCGTTTCCGATCTTGCGCCGTTGCAATCGTTGCGACATATCCCGCTGGATCAGCGAGTAGAATCCCGCCGAACCGCAGCATAGCGACGACTCGGCCATCTCGGTCAATTGCAGGCCCGGGATGCTGCGCAGGACCTGCCGAGGGGCGTCGGTAATCCGTTGCGCGTGGGCCAGGTGGCAGGGGTCCTGCATGGTTACGCGCCAGGGCAGTTCGGCTTGGGGTGGGTCCAGGGGTAGTTCGGCCAGAAACTCCGTAATGTCCCGGGTATTTTCGGCAAACTCGGTGGCCGCGTCGGCGTAATCGGGATCATCGCGCAGCAAATCGCCGTATTCTTTCATCGAGGAACCACAGCCGGCCGAGGCGGTGATGATAACGTCAACGCCGGCGGAACGGAAAGCGTCTATGTTGCGCCGGGCCAACTGCCGGCCCAGTTCCAGATCGCCGGCGTGGAGATTCAGGGCGCCACAGCAGCCCTGGGCCGTGGGCGTCACTACATCGCAGCCGTTTCGCTGCAAGACGCGCACCGCCGCCCGCATCGTGTCGCCCTGCATCATGGGCATGACGCAGCCGGACAGGAGGCCGACGGTCATCCTCGACTGCCCTTCGGATGAATACACGCGAGGGTTGGCCGGATAAACTCGGCGGCTCGGTGAGAAGAAACGGTCGCCCATCACGGGCATCTGGGCTTCCATTTCGCTCAAGCCGCCGGGGAGCGCTTTCAGGAAGCCGATGCGTCGCACCAACCCCTGCAAACCCCATCGTTGGTACGCGCGCATCAAATGGCCGGCGATTCGCAGGCGTCCGTTGTGGGGCAGAGCGGCGCGCAGGAACAGGCGGGACAGCCGACTCAATGCCGGACTGGCAAGATTGTTATCCTGCACCTGCGCCCGGGTGTGCTCCATCAGCCGGCCGTATGGCACACCGGAGGGGCACACGGCTTCACACGCGCGGCATTGCAGGCACAGCTCCCAATGGGACACCAGGCGTTCGCTGATCCCCGTCCGGCCCTCATGGACCGCTTTCATCAGGGCGATGCGTCCCCTTGGGGACTCGGTTTCCAACTGGGTTTCCACATACGTGGGGCAGGCGCTGAGGCACAGGCCGCAATGGACGCAGCGGTATAGGTCGGCTTCGGTCGGCGCGTCGCTGCCGGCGAATCCGGGTCCATCGTTCAGGGAACCTTCAAAAGGAACGCCATAGGGAAAGCCGTGCCCGGCGTCGATTCCGCCGCCGGAGTGCCGGACTTCATCCGTTTGCGGTTGCGCGCCTCCGGCCATTACAGTCCTCCGATAAAGCGTCCGGGGTTGAGGACGTTGTTGGGGTCGAATTGCTGTTTGATTCGACGCATTATCGCCATTCCCGACGGCGCCGGCCCCCAAACGTCGATCAGTTCCTTTGCCGCTGGCGGGCAGGTTTCGACGATAGCGTCGCCCCCCAAACCGGCTGCGGTTGATTGGACGTGACGGAGACGTTCGGCGACTTGAACCGCGTTTTCGCCCGAAAGGTCGCCCCACCACATCAAGCGGCCGCCGCCAAATCCGGCGTCCGCGACAACTCCCGGCGCTTCTTCACCGATTTCATGGTGATCCATCGCCAACAGATTCTCCAGAGCATCGGGGGACGTGTTCATCCGAACGCACACGGACGGCGGGTTTTCGGGACTGACCGGGAAGTCCGCCAGCAGCTCGATCAGATCGGCGGCTTCTTCGCCCTCGATATGAAGCGCGCTGGCAGCGTCGAGCCACGCCAATGCCGTGTCTTCAACCCTGCGCTTGACCGACGCCGGCCGGCCGGCAATCAGGGCGATTGCCACCGGCCCGTATCCGGCAGGTATGTTGGGGTCTCCCAGCCGCCGGGCCGCGGGCGGACTCAGGACGTGCAGGGCCTGCGGAGCGAAGGGCTGGGACAGGAGATCCCGACACGCCGCGACCGCCGCCTGGTTGTTTTCAAACACCGCGATGATCGCTGCCCAGGCCGTCGGAGCCGGCGCAATCTTGAAGGTGGCTTCCGTTATCACGGCTAGCGTACCCAGTGAGCCGGTGTAAAGGCGGTTGAGGTCATAGCCGGTCACGTTTTTGACTACCTGACCGCCGGCCTTGCTCATGGTCCCATCGGCGCCCACCACGCTGACGCCGATGAGCCAGTCCCGGGGCAGTCCATAGGCGGAGCGCATCGGCCCGCTGATGCCCGTCGCCAGCGTGCCGCCAATGGTGGCCCGGTGCGCCAGCGGCGGGGCAAGCGGGACACACTTCCCATCCTGGCCTAACTCGGAATCAAGCTGGCCAACGGTGATGCCGGCCTGAACGCGCACCGTAAGGTCTGCCGGTTGAAAGTCAACCATCCGGTTGAGTCCGGTCATGTCCAGCGCGATACCGGGACGGGTCGGCGTGTTGCCCAGGTGGCTGAGCGTGCGGCCTCCGGAGGGGTACACGGCGACGTCGTTGCGGTGCGCCCATTCCAGCACGGCGGCGACCTCGTCGGCTTCCGATGGGCGCACGATTGCCGACGGGGCGAAAGGGCCGATTGCGTAGTCAGTTACCCGTCCGGATGCAACCACACGGTCTCCGCCCAGAAGCGCCGTGAGTTGTCCGGATAAATCCCGGCCCAGGTCAGCAGATGCTGTCATGCATCACGCGTACAGGCCGGCGGTGTGCGCTGCGGGGTGGGGCGCGGGGCGGTAGTAGCTTCCGTCGGGGAAGATTTTGCCGGGATTGAGGCGGTTCTGCGGAGCGAAGGCCTCTCTTACTCGCTGCATGGCGGCCATGTCGTCGTCAGCGTACACCAGCGGCATGAACTGCTTCTTTTCCAGCCCGATGCCGTGCTCGCCGCTGAGGGTGCCACCCAGGGCCGCGCATTCTTCCATCAGCTCGGCGGCGGCGGCCATCGCGTTGTCCATGACGCCGGGTTCGCGGGCGTCGAACAGCATGCACGGGTGCAGGTTGCCGTCGCCGGCGTGAAAGACGTTGGCGATGGTGATGCCGTACCGCTCGCTCACCTCGTTGACCTTGCGCAGCATCTGGGTCAAGCGCGTCCGGGGAACCACGCCGTCCACGAGGTAGTAGTTGGGCGCGATGGTGCCGAAAGCGCCGAACGCCGTCTTGCGTCCCACCCACAACCGCTCGCGCTCGGCGTCGTCCTCCGCGATGCGCACGTCGGCGGCGCCGGTGTCCCATAGCGCCGATTCGACCTCCTTGGTGACTTCCTCAACCTCTTCCCGCAGCCCCTCAAGCTCGATGAGCAGGACGGCGCCGGCGTCGTTGGGGTAGCCGGCGTCGGTGACGTTCTGGACGGCGCGGATGCTCAAAGCGTCGATCATCTCCAGGGCCGCCGGCACAATCCCGTATCCGATCACCGCTGACACCGCCGTGCAGGCGGAGTCGATGTCGGGAAAGATGCCCAGGAAAGTCCGCACAGACTCGGGCGTAGGCAGCAGGCGAACCAATATCTTGGTGGCGATGCCGAAAGTTCCTTCGGAACCCACGAACGCCCCACGCAGGTCGTAGCCCGACGCCTCCCGGGCCTGGCTGCCGAGGTGGACGATTTCTCCATCCTCGAGCACCACTTCCATGCCGATGACGTGGTTGGTGGTAGCGCCGTAGGCCAGGCAGTGCGGCCCGCCGGCGTTCTCCGCGATGTTCCCGCCGAGGCTGCAAGCGCGCTGGCTGGACGGGTCGGGGGCATATCTCATGCCGAACTTGCGGACGTGGTTGTCCAGGTCCAGGTTGATCACGCCCGGTTCCACCAGCGCGGTCCGGTTGATCGAATCCACCTCAAGAATGCGATTCATGCGGGGGAACGCGATTTGCAGGCCGTCGGGTGGGGTGATGGCGCCGCCGCTCAAGCCGGTCCCGCTTCCGCGGCCGACTACGGTTACGCCCGCGTCGTAGGCCAGGGCCATGACACGGCTGACCTCGTCAGCGTTTGCCGGCAAAACGACCGCTCGGGGCATCGAGCGGTCAACGGAGCCGTCATACTCATAGACCAGCAAGTCTTCGCGGTGGTCGATTACATAATCTTCACCGACGATGGCCCGCAGTTCGTCCAGAAAGTCGGAGCTTGCCAATCTTCACTCAGCCTTTGCGCCGCTGGTACACCTGGATGCGGTGCCGGTTGGATTCCACCACGAACAGCCGGTCTTCGGAGTCCAGGCGCACCGATACGGGGCCCCAGAAGTAGGGTTCGGTCTGCGACGAAATCAAGTAAGGAGTGTCCAGGTGCGGCGGCAGTTCCGGGACGAGGTTGGACATCTCGCGGGTGTTGCGCTCGTCGGGGTTAACCGACATGAAATCCTGCGCCCACTTGGACAGGGTGGCTTGCCCTCGCAGCGACTGAACGAATCCGCCGTCCGGGTCCAGAATCTGCACCCGCTCGTTGCCCCAGTCGGATACGTACATGTAGCCGTCCGAGTCCACGCAGACCCCCGACGGCCGGCTGAGCTGGCCGTCCCCATCGCCGGAGGCGCCGTAAGCGGCGATGAACTGCCCGTCGGCGGTGAATTTCTGGATGCGGTCGTTGCGCCAGTCGGCGACATAGACGTTGCCCGCCGGATCCAGCCCGACGCCCCACGGCATGTTGAACTGGCCGGGGCCGTCGCCGGTTTCGCCCCAAGTTCCCAGGGACTCGCCCGACGTGGTGAACCTTTGCACACGGTTGTTGCCTTGCTCGACGACGTACAGCACTCCCTCGGCGTTCATGGCGAGGCCGGCGGGGCCGTTCATCTGGCCGGCTGCGTTGCCTTTCTCGCCCCATTGCCGCACGAAGTTGCCGTCGGTATCCAGCGCCGTGACGCGGTGCTGCTGTTCGTCGGTGACGTACACTACGCCCTGATCGTCCAGCGCGATAGCGACCGGAAGTATCCACTGGCCGTCGCCGCGGCCGTAGCCACGGCTGAACTCGCCCAGGTAGTCCTCTTCCCAGTTCATCATGCCGATGCGGACCAGGGAGGCCCGCACCGTATCGCAGCGGTTCAGGATCAGGATGCGGCCGTCGGGAGCGAAGGCGCAGTCGTAGGGATTGGTGAAACCTCGACCACTCTGGTTGGTGGTGAGGCCAATGGTCTTGAGGTATTCCACCGGCCCGGCGGCAACGGCGGTAGTCATAACAGCTTCTCCATTTTCGGCGTAGGGGCGAATGATTATTCGCCCCTACAGATCCATGGTGGGTTTGGCCTGGCGAGAAACCGTCAGGCCAGTTGGTATTCTCGGGTCGCGGTGAGCAGGCGCAGCAGGTTGGCGATGCGCTGGTCGTCAGCCTCGGTCCGGGTGCCGGCCCGCAGATCGGCCTCGCCCTGTTCGCCGGCAAACTCGCTCAACGAGGTGCGGGTCGCGGAGGACAGTTGCATCGGGCCGAGGAGATCCGCGCAGGCATCCACCTGCTCTTCAGCCGACAGAGGGCGTTCCACGCCGGCGGACATGCGGTCGATGAGGGCCTTGACGCCGGGGTTGCTGGGATCGCCCAGTTCTTTGCCGACGAAGTTGACCCGTTCGACCAGCGCGCCGCTGTCGATCCACTCGGAGCCTTCGTGCCAGCCTTCCACGCTGGGCGGCTGGAAAATGCCCTGGCCCATGTACAGGGTATAGCGGGCCAGCTGGTCAGCGCCGAAGGTGGGTTCCTGATAGGTGCCAGCCAGGCGAACGGCGCCAACCACCAGTTCCACGGGCCCCTTGACCCGGGCGAAGCGCGCCGCCTCCGACTTGAAGTAGTCGGAGTTGAACAGCGTGCGCAGGACGGAACGGATTTCGTAATTGGACGCGAAGTAGGTTGCCATCATCTGCTCGATGACGGCTTCACCGGCGGCGTCCACCTCGTCGGCGGCGAAGAACTGGAACAGCCGGGTGCTGACGAAGCGCGCCGTGGCTTCCTGCTGGACAATGATGTTGATGATGTCTTCGCCGTTGAAGTTCCCGGTGTGGCCCAGGAAGGTCTTTTCGCCGTCGTCGTGGTCGTGGTCGCGGTACTGGAAGTGCCAGGCGATGCGGCTGTACGGCCAGATGGAATCGCGGCTGGCTCGGGTCGCCATGTACTCGGCGTTGCCCAGCGTCCAGCCGGTGAAGGCGCGGGCGCATTCCTTGACGTCATCCTCGGTGTAGTTGCCGATGCCCATGGAGAAGAGCTCCAGCAACTCGCGACCGTAGTTTTCGTTGATGTCGTCCTTGTGGTTGTCATTGTTGTCCAGCCAGATAATCATGGCCGGGTCCCTGGACAGTTCGACCAGCATGGTGTGGAACGAACCCATGGAGTGGCGACGGAAGGTGTCGATCTGGTTCATCAACGCCCGGGCCTGGTTCAGCTTGGAGTAGCCGGTGGCGAACAGGCTGTGCCAGAACAACGCCATCTTTTCTTCCAACGGGTTGTCCGTCGTTACCATGCGGTAGATCCAGTAAGCGCCGGCGCTGTTGAGTTCGCGCATCTCCGCCATGTCCACGTGGTAGCGTCGAATCACGTCGTCGGGCATGGCGTTGGGGGTGCCCGGATTGACCAGGTCTTCCACCACGTTCTCGTAGCCGCGCGCCACGCGCTGTTCCAACTCGTCTCGGCTGGCGCCGAAGCCGGCTCGACGCATGAGGTGAGCCATCAAGGCAATGTCGGCATTGCTCATAATTGCCTCCTAGAATTTCGCTTGCTTGACTTGACGATCCGCGTGGGACCTAGTTGCGGATGAAGTCCCACTGCTCGAACTGCCCGTTGACGATGGGCGCCGGGTCCAGGCCCAACCATTGGTCAGCAATGGTGGAGTAGGTGGATCGGAAGTCGTTGTTGAAGTGCAGGTCGCCGTCCAGCTGGTCGCGTTCCGCCAGCGACGGGTATTCGCCGTAGAAACCGCCGTTGACCTGGTTGCCGATGATGAAGGCGGTCCCGCCCGACCCGTGGTCGGTTCCGGAGCCGTTGTCCCGAATGCGGCGGCCGAACTCGGTCCAGATGAGGACGATGGCGTCGTCGGCCTTGCCGTGTTCCTCCAGGTCGGCCATGAAGTCGCTGACCGCGCCGGAAACCTGGTTCCAGAGGCCGCCGTGGACTTTCACCTCGTCGCCGTGGGTGTCAAAGCTGCCGTGCTGGGTGTAGTAGATGCGGGTGCCGAGGTCGGCGGTCATCACCTGGGCGGCGTTTTTGAGGGCCTGGGAGATGGGGTTGTCCGCATATTCCACGGTGGAGGAGTAGTTCTCGGGGGCCGTGCGCAGGATGTCGGCGCCTTTCAGCGCGTCGCGGCCGGTTTGGCCCAGGTAGTCCATTACGGCGTCCTGGATGGCGCCGCCGTACATCTTGCCGAAAGCGTCGAGGCAGAGGCCGCGAATGCGCTCCTCCTCAACGTCAGGGAACAGTCCGTAGGTTTCCAGGTTGCCCACGGACGCTACCGGAACGCCCGGCGCGCCCATGGAACGGGGCAGGCCGCGCCCGAAGTTCACGCCGGTGATGACGTTCCGGCCCTGCGGGTCGAGGTCGCGGATGACGCGGCCCAGCCAGCCTTCGGTGGCGACCTTTTCCGGCTCGCAAGTGTGCCAGATGTCCATGCTGCGGAAGTGGGAGCGGTTCGGGTTGGGATACCCGATGCCGTTGACGACGGCGACCTTGCCTTCGTCCCAAAGGGCCTTGATGGGCGCCATGTTGGGGTTGAAAGCGAACCGACCGTCAATGGGAATCACCTGGTCGGTGGGGATTCCGACGTTGGGTCGGAAGTCGTAATAGTGTCCGTCCGTGTAGGGGACAACGGTGTTCAGCGGGTCATTCGCGCCAGCCAACTGGATTACAACGAGGGACCGGCTGTTATTGGTGGTGGTCATCTTGCGAAGGCCTCCTTAATGAGTACAACGGAAAGCGCCAGCGCAATCTGGCTGTCAGCAGCAGTTTAAAGATTGGGGCCGGGTCTGTCAACGAAAGCGGCCGGCAACAGCGCCGTTTTGCGCGGCGTTCCATGCCGGCGTTTGATACCCGCCAACCCGTAGGCTATACTACCCGTCGGCCAGTTCCGGCCCGGTGTTTTTGCATAATGGGCCAGCGGCCAGGAGCAGGTTTGTATGGACTTCAACATCGCCGTTCTCGGCGGCGACGGCATCGGGCCCGAAGTTACGGCAGAGGGCGTCAAGACACTGGAAGCGGTGGGCCGCGCCTTCGGGCATAACTTCTCGCTGGAATACGGCGACGTCGGCGGCATTTCCATCGACTGCCACGGCACTCCTCTTACGGACTCGGTGCGCGACCTGGCCACCGGCGCCGACGCGGTGCTGTTTGGAGCCGTCGGCGGCCCGAAGTGGGACGACCCATCGGCTCCGACCCGCCCGGAAGACGGGCTGCTGGCCCTGCGCGCCCACCTCAACGTGTTCGCCAACATCCGGCCGGTCAAAGTGTATCCGGAACTCACGGGTTCCAGCGTGCTCAAGCCGCACGTGCTGGAGAACGTGGACATGGTGGTGGTGAGAGAGCTCACCGGTGGCTTGTACTACGCCCAGCCCAAGGGCCGCACCGAAACTCCGCAGGGCATCGTCGGCGTTGATACGATGCGGTATTCCGAATCCGAAATCGAGCGCGTGCTTCGAGTGGGTTTTGAACTTGCCCGGGGACGACGGAAAAAACTGACCTCCGTGGACAAGGCCAACGTCCTGGAAACGTCCCGGCTGTGGCGGGCCACCGCGACCCGGTTGGCCGCAGAATACCCGGACATCGAACTGGAGCACGCGCTGGTTGACGCCTGCGCCATGCAGATTGTGCTGCGGCCGGCATCCTACGACGTGATCGTAGCCGAGAACACGTTCGGCGACATCCTCACCGACGAGGCGGCGATCCTGGCGGCGTCCATGGGTCTGCTGCCCTCGGCCAGCCTGTCGGGAGTGCCGCGGGCCGGAGCCACGACGCCGGGGTTCTACGAACCCATTCACGGCACCGCGCCCGACATTGCGGGCCGGGGCATCGCCAATCCCTGCGGGTCCATCCTCAGCGCCGCCATGATGCTGCGCTACTCATTGGGCTTGACGGAAGAAGCCGCCGCCATCGAGCGGGCGGTGCAGACCACCCTGGAGAGCGGCTACCGGACCGCCGACATTGCCACGTCGGACGAAACGGCGACCAGCACGGTGGCGATGGGCGATCTGATCGCGCAGGCTATCGGTTAGGGCCGCGGAGCCGTATCGTGTTCAACCTGCTGGGCAGCGTCGGCCTCTCCGTTGCCATCATCGTTTTCCTCGCCAGCGCCGTGGCGGTGGTATTTCTCGGCGTTCAGCTGGCGAAGTATGGGGACGCCCTGGCATCCCTGACCGGATGGGGCCGGCTGTTCGTCGGGAGCATCCTGGTTGCGTTGGCAACGTCGCTGCCTGAGCTTTCCAACAACATCACGGCGGTGCAGATCGACAACCCTCAGTTGGCGTTAGGCAACGTGGTGGGCGCCAACATGATCAACATGTTCACCATGGCCATGGTGGCGCTGGTGTTCGGAGGCAAACGGTTCCTACAGCGCGTTGCCCCGGAACAGGGATACCTCATAATGCTGGCGGCTATTCTGACCGGGTTGGCCGTGCTGTTCGCCGGCGTCAAGAATGGGGTTAACGTCTGGCAAATCGGCTTGTCGTCCATCATATTGCTGGTCGTCTATGTAGCCGGCATGTGGATTGTGTACCGACGCCGGCCGGACGGGGGGAGCGACGAGGAAGAGGAAGATGCGGGCATGACGCTGAGCAAGGCGTGGCTGATGTTCAGCCTGGTCTCCATTGGCGTCATCATCGCCGGAGTGTTCCTGGCGCAGAGCGTGGACCGGGTTGCGGATTTGACCGGCATCTCGTCCGGCGTGCTGGGCATCCTGGCGGTATCCATCGTAACGACCATGCCCGAGGCGTCGGCCACGGTGGCGGCGGCCCGCATGGGCGCTGCCGACCTGGGCATCGCAGGGCTCTACGGAAGTTGCGTATTCAACGTTACGATCCTGTCCTTTGCCGACCCGTTCTACCGCAAGGGCATCGTGTTGAATCACCCCGAACCGGAGCACTTCGTGGCCGGAATCTTCGCCGTTGTCCTGATCTTGTTCGGCGGGCTGATGCTCTGGGGACGCAATCGATTCCCGCAGCCCGTGATTGTTGCGGGGCTGGCTGCGATGGCATCGGCGTATATCGTCGGCGCAGTCTGGGTGGCTTTGCTGGGCGCGCCCACATAGATTAGACCGCCGCACCTTCGTAGCGGGCCAGCTCTACGAACCCGCCGGCGTCGTCACTCCAGCCGAACAGGGCGGCCTCCACCACTCGTTCAGAATCGATTCCCACGACCAGTTGCTGCACCGGGAATACCGGGCCTTCGCCCCACCCCGGCGGCTGCGTAGCCACTTGCCGGTCGGTGTCGGAAAAATACGCCTGGCCGTTGGGATGCGAATGGTAGATGATCCTGGCCGGCGTCTCGGAGGCAAAGCTTTCATCGAGGGCGCGAATGTCATCGAACTTGAAGGAGTAGGCCCGTTCGCTGGTCCTGCCGGCTATGGGAATGAGGGCATCGGCATCCTGGGCGTTTTCGGCCGGCCTCATGGCGTCCACGCCGTCGCCGTCGGCCGGGCCGGTGAGCCAGCCGCAGCACTCCGCCGGGAACTCCTCCCGGGCTTGCCGGTACACCGCGTTCAGCAGCTCGGCGGGTATGTTCAGCGGATTTGCAAAATTCGTCATTAAACCCCCTTGTTACGAAATACGTAAGGTGATATGCTGATTCGAGCGCATTTGCTGGAATTGCCGTAATACTCCGGTAATACTATGGCGGTAAAATGGAATCACCATTTGAACCAGCGGCGCGAAACAGCGGAATCGGCGACCTACCAGGAAAGAGGAAAATGCAGACGCAGACCATTACCCGCAAGTCTCTATTGCGCAAGGCGTGCCCTCGATGCGGCGGTGACGTTTGCCGGATGAGAGACACGTTCGGAGTTTATCACCAGTGCGCCCAATGTGGACGCGAGTTCCGCCGGCCGGCCACGGCCACAGTAGCGACCGCGACCATCGACGCGCCGACGAATCCCACCGAACATAAAGAGCCAATGATGGTGTGACCATCAACCAACGACAGACAACCCGCAGGCAGCGGCCTCGGACTTGTCTCCGAGGCCGTTTCAATTTAACCGCAGCTTGACCTCCTGACCTTCGACACAGACCCGATACGCCAGACCCGATAACGACGACCATCTGACCTGACGCTTTGGCAATCACCGTCAACAAGGAGCACTGATGATGGAGAGCAAAGTCAGCATCGAACGGTTTTCCCAGGGCGCGCGTCGCCCCCGCGTGGCATTGCAGGCGTGCCCGCACTGCGGCGGCAACGTGCGCAAGATTCGCGACATCTACGGAGCTTACCTCCAGTGCCTGCAGTGCAGCCGGGAGATACAGCCCGCGGCGTTGACGGCAACGCCCCATGACGGGATGGCGATTCGCCCGGCAGAGCGGGAGAGCGAGGAGCTCATGATCGCCTGATTGCCCGGGACCGGTAGCATCCATAGGGGCTGACCGCATCGGCGAGTCGGCCCCTTATCATTTGGTTTAGCGGTAACGCCGCGGCCGGTTGGCGTTTCGTTCCTGCACGAACTGGGCGTATTCCCGGATGGCGTCCTCCTGGCGGGGGGTTTGTATGGAACCCGGCCGCAGTTGACGAATGTACGTGATGGCTTCCTCCGGGTCGTACCCGGTGTTCACCAGGTAAGAGGCCAGGATCGTGCCGGTGCGTCCGATGCCGGCGGCGCAGGTGACCACCGTAGGGCGTTCCCAGGTCTCGATCTGCTGCTCGACGAAGTTCACAATCCGGTCGATCTGCTCCAGGGTGGGCGCTTCGAAATCGGGCACGGGGTCGAACAGTTCCGTGAATCCCCAGGGCTCGGAGGAGATTGTGTTTTCTTCCATGCGGACCACGGCGGTGATGTCGTGTCGCTCAAAGTAAATCAGGTGCCGTCGGTCGGTGGGACCCATGGCGCCGGCCAGCGAGCCGTGCAGGATCCAACTGAAGTTGCGAAAACTGTCTTGCATGGGCCTCTCCGATGAACAGGTGGCTTCGGGCGGGCGGCGCGTGGCCCGGGCGTCAACCGGCCAATCAAGGTCTGGTATAGTATTGACCAGGGGCACGTCAGCGCCGGCCCGCAGCGACTGGAGTACTGGATGCAGTATAGCAATATTACACTTTCACGAAAGGATGGAGTTGCCACGATTCGATTGAATCGTCCCGACGCGCTGAACGCACTGAGCCTCGAATTGCTGCACGAGTTCTCCCACGCGACCGGGGAAGTAGCCTCGGACGAGACTTTGAAGGCGCTGGTAGTGCGGGGAGAGGGTCGCGGCTTTTGCGCCGGGGCCGACCTGCTCTACTTCGACCGGGTGCTTGACGACTTGTCGCTGCTGCCGGACTACGTGCGCGATTTGAACGCCGCGCTGTTCTCCTTGGAGGAATTGCCCATACCCACGGTAGCGGCAGTACACGGTTACGCCCTGGCCGGCGGCATGGAGTTGATGATGGCCTGCGACATGGCGGTCGTCGCCGAAGATGCCCGCATTGGCGACCAGCACGCCAATTTCGGCCTGATCCCCGGCGGCGGCTCGACCCAACGCCTGCCGCGGCGCGTGGGAATGCCGCGCGCCATGGAGTTGCTGACCACCGGACGCTGGCTCTCCGGCTCAGAGGCCGTGGAGTGGGGGCTTGCCCTGCGGTCGGCGCCGGCCGAACTGCTCGAAGCCGAGTTGGAATCATTGCTGGCCGGCTTGCGAACCAAGAGTCGCACCGGCCTGGCGCTGATGAAATCCCTCGCCCGGGCCAGCCAGGACGTTCCGTTACGGGACGGCATCGCGCTGGAAGGAGCGACGTTCACGCACCTTTTCGGAACGTCGCCACATCCCAGGGAAGGCATCACCGCGTTCAAGGAGAAGCGCCAGCCCGAATTTTGAACCAAACGACACAACACCAGGAGACGATTTGAAGATCAAGAAAATACTAAACGAACGACGCACCATTTCATTCGAGTTCTTCCCGCCCAGGGAGGCGGACGGCGTACCCGCCGTCATTGACGTAATCAAGGGATTGCAACAGTTCAGCCCCGATTTTGTATCGGTCACCTACGGCGCCGGCGGGGGCACCCGCGCCTTCACCGAAGAAATCACCATGCGGCTCAAGTCCGAAACTCCGCTGGAAGTGATGGCGCACCTGACTTGCGTAGCCCAGACTCGCGCCGAAGTCCACGGCGTTTTGGAGCGGCTGCAAACCGCCGGGATCGAAAACGTGATCGCCCTGCGCGGCGACCGGCCGGCGGACAGCAACGAGACCGAACCGGGGGTTGATGAATTCCCTCACGCCACCGATTTGATAACCCACATCACGGACAACTTCGACTTTGGCATCGCGGGGGCCTGCTACCCGGAAGGCCACACCGAATCCACGGACCTGGACACGGACATCGAATACGCGCGCATGAAGCAGGACCTGGGCGCGGACTTCCTGATCACGCAGCTGTTCTACGACAACAATTACTTCTACCGGTTCCAGGAGCGCGCCGCCGCCGCCGGCATCACGGTGCCCGTGATCCCCGGCGTCCTGCCCATCCTCAGCACTCCGCAGATTCGGAGGTTCACCTCGCTGTGTGGCGCGACCATTCCGGCTGAGCTGGACGAGCGCCTGGAACGGTTCGCCGACGACAACCGCGCCGTCCGCGAAATTGGAGTCGAACACGCGACGCAGCAGGCCGAAGACCTGTGGGCCAACGGCGTTCCCGGCATCCACTTCTACGTGCTGAACCGGCGTTATTCCGTGTCCCACATCCTGCGGGATTTGAACATCGGCGGGCACACAGGCGAGTAACAACCTCCCCTTTCCCTCGTCATTCCCGCGAAAGCGGGAATCCACAGCCGCAGTTGGCGAGAGTCCTGTTCACTGACGTAAAAGATGCTCACTACCGGAGTGGACTTCATCGAAATCGAGCGGGTCGCCAGCGTGCTTGACCGCTATAGCGACCGGTTTCTGCGACGGATTTTCACGCCGGGGGAGATCGCCTACTGTCGTGGCCGGGCCCCCAACCTGGCCGCTCGGTTCGCCGCCAAGGAAGCGGTGATGAAGGCACTGGGCACCGGATTCCGCGGAGTCGGCTGGCGGGACGTTGAAGTGGTGCGCGCGCCCAGCGGCGCGCCCAGTCCTCGGCTGCATGGTCGCGCGTTGCGCCGGGCCAAGCGGCTCGGGGTAACCGAAATCGCGATCAGCCTGTCCCATTCCAAGGGCTATGCGATGGTGGTCGCCGTCGCGTCGCGGCCGGATACCAAGGAATCGCGCCAGGCCGCAGCAGCAGTACTGTGGGGCGATGACACGGCGCCGCGCGTTGACTGAAGTATGACCGTCAAAGTCGTGACCGTCGCCCAGATGCAGGCGCTGGAAGACGCATCGGAACGGGCCGGCACAAGCAAAGACACCCTGATGGAAAACGCCGGCCTGGCCTGCGCGCAGCAGGTACGCCGGCACATGGGCGGCGCGGCAGGTCGCAAAGCCCTGCTGCTGATCGGGCCGGGCAATAACGGCGCGGACGGCCTGGTGATCGCGCGGCATCTCCGGCGCTGGGGGGCCGAGGTTTGCTGCTACGTGGTACGGGGCCGCCCCGACCACGATCCCAAAATGGCCGACGCGCTGAGGTACGACGTGGACGTTGTGCATGCCGAGCAGGATCCGGGTTTCGCGCGACTGCAAGGCTGGCTGTCCTCATCGTCGGTGGTAGTGGATGCGATACTCGGCGCGGGGCGGTACCGACCTTTAGAAGGGACGGCGAGAGAAGTCGTCGAGTTGGTGAACCGGCACCGGGCTTCCGGTTGTTCCGTCATCAGCGTTGACTTGCCCACCGGCGTCAACCCGGATACGGGAGCAGCGGACGAGAACGCGCTGGTTGCCGACGTGACGCTGGCCTTGTGTTACCCCAAGTTCGGGATCGCCAACTTCCCCGGCGCCGGCTATGCCGGCCGGATTGTGGTGTTGGGTATCGGGTTGCCGCCCCAGGCCCTTGACGGGATTGACTTGCCGGTGGAGTGGATGTCTGATTCGGCGGCCGCCGATTTGCTGCCCGCTCGCCCGCTGGATTCACATAAAGGGACCTACGGACACCTCTTGATCGTCGCCGGTTCGCGGAACTTCGTCGGCGCATCGGTTCTGGCCGCCATGGCGGCGCACCGGGTGGGCGCCGGGTTGGTTACGCTGGCGACGCCGGAGTCCGTGTACCCGATCGCGGCCTCAAAATTGACCGAAACCATCCACTTGCCCCTGCCGGAGGACGCGGACGGGCGTGTGGACATCTCGGCGGCGGACGTCATACGAGAGCGGATTCACAGCTATTCGGCGTTGGCCGTGGGCTGCGGCCTGGGTTTGTCGCCAGGAACCGCGTCGTTTATCGAACGGCTGCTGTTGGCCGACACCGACTTGCCGATGCCGCCAGTGGTGATTGACGCCGACGGGCTGAACAACCTTGCCCGCTGCGAAGCCTGGCCGGCCCGGTTGCACACCCCCGCCGTGCTGACACCACACCCCGGCGAAATGGCTACGCTGACCGGCCAACCCACCGCTGAAGTACAGGCCGACCGCCTTGCCGTTGCCGGCAGTTCGGCGGCCGAATGGGGCCAAACGGCGCTGCTGAAGGGCGCGCACAGTATCGTTGCGTCCCCGGACGGGCGGCAGTGCTTCCTGCCCTTTGCCAACCCGGCGCTGGCAGCGGGTGGGACGGGCGACGTGCTCACGGGACTTATCGGCGGGTTGTTGGCGCAGGGCGTGTCGCCTTACGGGGCGGCGCGGCTGGGCGGTTTCCTGCACGGGAAGGCCGGGGAGACGGTGCGGGGCCGCGTGGGGAACGCGGGGGTCGTGGCGAGCGACCTGTTGCGACACATCCCCTTTACCATCAACCAACTGCGGGCCTGATATGGCAGGCGAGCGCGATGGCGCAGTTCTCAGCGACCGGCAAATTGAGTTGCTGAATCAAACGCCGGTGGGTCATCTGGCCACTGCTGACGCAAATGGCCGTCCGCATGTGATTCCGTTCTGCTTTGTGTGCGATGGCGGGATCATATATTCCGTGCTCGACGCCAAACCGAAAAGCGCCGATCTGAGAAGCCTGCGGCGCGTCCGCAACATCCTGGCCAACCCGCGCGTTTCAGTGGTGATAGATCACTACGAGTCCGATTGGTCGAGGCTCTGGTATCTGCTGGTGCATGGCAGTGCCGAACTGCTCGAACAGTGCCCGGAACAGGCTGCGGCAATCTCGTTGCTACGCGACAAATACCAACAGTATCGGGAGATGGACCTGGAGTACAGTCCGGTAATCAAGATCACCCCGGAACGGGCTACGGGATGGTCCGGGAGTTGACCCGATGCGGCCCCGCGCCTAGAATGCCCGCAGCCTTTACGCCGGCGAGGTTATGATGGCGCAATTGGTTTTCATTCACGGTCCGGGCGCTGGCGGATGCGCTGATTCCTACGTCAACCAGTTGGCCCATTACCCGGGCAGCCTGGCTCCCCACTTGCCCGGGCATCTTGACGGGGCGCCGTGCAGCAGCGTGGAGCGATATACCGACTGGCTGCGCGGCTGGTTGCACTCCCAAGGACATGACCACGACCTGGTGTTGAGCGGTTTCACGCTGGGCGCCTGCATCGCGTTGCAGTACGCGCTGGACTATCCGGATGAAGTGAAAGGGCTGGCCCTGATGACCATCGCCATGCGGCCCAAGCGGAGGCATCCCGAGGACTTGCAGTTTCGCCTGGACGCCGCCAGTGATGCAGCAACGTATGAGAAGTGGCTGGGGATGATGGACGGCATCATGCACTTCATCGAGCCCGACCTGCGGGAGAAGCTGCTGCAAAGGCATCGTGAGGTCGGCCCGACGGCGCAACACCACGACCTGGTGGTGATTGATCGATTCGACGTGCGCGACCGCATCCACACGCTACAGGTTCCGCTGCTGCTGATCCAGGGCGTGGACGACCCGCTGGCCACCGGCGATTATGAAGAGGAAATACACCGAGCCGTTGCCGGCTCCAAGCTCATCAAGATGAAGGACGCGGGCCACTTCCCGATGGTGGAGAAGCCCGGCGAATTCAACGCGGCGATGGACGCTTTCCTCGCCGGTATTTGCTGAAGGCATTTTATTGCGTAATGCGCTCTGGATTCCGGCTTTCGCCGGAATGACGGAGGAGAAGGACAGGAGGAACCATACCGTGGACGGAGTTACCGCTGTAGCCAACGTACTGAAGATGGAGGGCGTGGACTGGATCGCAGTCATGCCGTCGAATCCCCTCATTGAAGCCGCCGCCATCGCCGGCATCCGTCCGGTGGTGTGCCGGCAGGAGCGCACCGGCGTCCACATGGCCGACGGATTCTCCCGCATCACCAACGGCAAGAAGACCGGGATTTTCCTGGCGCAGAACGGGCCGGGCGCAGAAAACGCCTTCGGCGGGGTCGCCCAGGCTTACGCTGACTCGGTGCCCATCCTGGTGCTGCCGGCCGGCGTGGCGCGGAATCGCGTTGGCGTCGAACCCAACTTCCATCCGGTGCGGGCTTACGAGTCGATTACCAAGTGGTCCGCTCACGTGAACTTTGCGGACCGGGTGCCCGAGCTGTTCCGGCAGGCTTTCACCAAGCTCCGCTCCGGCAAGCCGGGGCCGGTGCTGCTGGAAATCCCGTCGGACCTGTCGGCGGACCAGATCAGCGAAGAGGACTTCGACTACATGCCGCCGGTGCAGATGCGGGTGGCTGCCGACCCGGCGGCGGTAACACGAGCGGCGCGCGGGTTCATGTCGGCGCAGCGTCCGGTGATCATGGCAGGCCAGGGAGTGATGTACGCCGAGGCCACCGACGAGTTGCTCGAACTGGCCGAGTTCCTGCAAATCCCGGTGCTGACCACGCTGGAGGGCAAGAGCGCTTTCCCGGAAAATCATCCGTTGTCCCTGGGCGTCGGCGGGTCCAGCCAGACCGGGCCGGTGCACCGGTTCCTGACCAACTGCGACGTCGTGTTCGGCGTGGGCGTCAGCTTCACCAAGAGCAGCTTCACGGTGCCGATCCCGGCCGGCAAGACGCTGATCCACCTTACCAATGGCGACGGTGACATAAACAAGGACTACCGCACCGAGTACCCCGTTCTCGGCGACGCCAAGCTGGCCCTCCGCCAGTTCATCGACGAATTGAAGGCGCAAGGGGCCCAGCAACGCGCCCCGAACCAGGAACTGGCCGACGAAATCACCGCCAGCCGGGAAGCCTGGATGGCCGAATGGCTGCCCCGGCTGACCAGCGACGAGGTGCCGCTGAACCCGTACCGGGTGGTGTGGGACATCATGCACACCGTGGACCTGGACAACACCATCGTCACCCACGAATCCGGCAGCCCGCGCGAGCAGGTGTCGCCGTTCTGGGAAGCCCGCGCGCCGCGCAGCTTTATTGGCTGGGGTAAGTCCACGCAGTTGGGCTACAGCCTCGGCCTGGCGATGGGCGCGAAGATGGCCGCGCCGGAGAAAATGGTCATCAACTTCATGGGCGACGCCGCGTTTGGCATGGTGGGCCTGGACGTGGAGACCGCGGTTCGGGCCAACATACCGATCACCACGGTGGTGATGAACAACTCCACCATGGCGATTTATCCGGACAGCCGTATCCCAACAGCGGTTGAGCGTTACGGCCTCAAAGACCTCAGCGGGGATTTCTACCAGGTGGCCGTGGCGCTGGGCGCTTACGCCGAGCAGGTCCACACCCCGGACGAGATCAAGCCGGCGATGCAGCGGGCGATGCAGGCCAACGCCGACGGGCGGCCGGCGCTGCTGGAGTTCATCACCAAGGAAGAAGGTACTTTCTCCAAGTTCCGGTTTGACTGATGGCCAGCCTTGCCATACCCGGAACGGAAAGCGAACTGACCGCCGACTGGTTGGCGCGGGCGCTGGCCGACGGCGGCGCCAGTGATTTGCCGGACATACATAACGCCGTTGTCGAGGAAATCGGCAGCGGCGTTGGCCTGGTGGGGAGAATCCTGCGCTGCCATCTGACGTATAGCGCCGCCGGAGGCCCGGAGACGGTCATCGTAAAGCTGCCCAGCGCGCACCCGGAGACGCTCCGGATGGCGATAGGGTTGGGGCTGTACCGCCGGGAGTACGCCTTTTACCGGCAGATTGCGCCTCACATACCGCTGCGCTCGCCGGCGCTGCTGTACGGCAACTTTGACGATGCCAGCCATCGCTTCGTGCTGGTGTTGGAAGACCTGCGCGGCATGGCTACGGCAGACCAGTTGGACGGGGCCAACGCCGAGCAGGCGAAAACGGCCATTCGGGCGATTGCTCGATTGCACGGATTCTACTGGGACAAAGTGGACCAACCGCCCGTCGCCGGGTTTCAGACCGCCTCAGATCGTGAACGCCGACAGATGACCCAGGCTGCTTACCAAGCCAACCTGGGGCCAGCGCTGGAACGCTTTGGGACGCTATTTCCACACCGTACCGGGCAGTTGGCTGAGGACTACGCGACGAGGCTGGCCGATCACATGGAGGCGGTGGCCGCCGGGCCGCAGACCTTCGCCCACGGCGATTTTCGACTGGACAATATGTTCTTCGCCGGCGACGGCGGCGAGAGTGGGGATTTTGCGGCGGTTGACTGGCAGGTTTGCGGGGTTGCCAGCGGCCTGCAGGATGTGGCGTATTTCCTGTCCTCCAGCGTGGCTACGGAGGTTCGCCGGCAGATTGAGCGCGAGGCATTGGCCGAGTATCACGACGTCATACTCAGCGCGGGTGTGGAGAACTTTACCTTTTCGGAATGTTGGCGGAGCTACCGGCAAAACATGCTCGGTTGCCTGCGGACGCCGATCATCGCGGGAGGCCAGCTTGACTTTACCGGCGACCGCAGCCGACAACTGGCCGAAGTATTCCTAACTCGAACCCTGACTGCCATTGACGATCTGGACGCCCACGAATTTCTGCCGGGCCGGTAAATTGATGACAGCAGGCCGTAGCGCAATCGGCGGCAGGCACTTTAGACTGGCCGGCGAAACTATGTTGTGCCGGAGAGGATGATGGTCATTGCCGGATCGCCCGCCGAAGCCGCCGCGCTGGATGATTTCCGCGCCTATCTTGAGGAAATTATCGCCGGGGTCTCGGCGGAGGTTCCTGAGACTCCCGACAATGCCGAGCCAGTGGGTTGCCCCGATACTGAACCGGCGCCGCGACGCCCGGGGCGCGCCTCGTACCAGCCGACTATACGGGAAATGCCGGCGCAGGAACGGCCACGGGAACGGCTGCGGGAGCACGGCCCGCGCTACCTGAACAACGCCGAACTGGTGGCGATTCTGCTGCGGACCGGCATCGCCGGGGAAAACGCCATCAACCTGGCAACGCGGGTGCTGGCCGAGTTTGAGGGGCTGGGAGGGCTGGCGCGGGTCGGCTACGCAGAACTCCATGGCCAGCGCGGTTTGAGCGACGCCAAGACGTGTGAGATCTTGGCTGCCCTGGAGTTGGGCCGGCGCATCGCGTCGCTGGCGCCGGAGGAAAGGGCGCAGATATCCTGCCCGCAGGACGGAGCCAACCTGGTGGCGGCGGAGATGGCGCTTTTCGCGCAAGAGCACCTGGTCGTTCTGCTGCTCAACACCCGGAACATGGTGGTGGCGCGGCGTACAATCTACATCGGCACGGTGAACAGCAGCGCGGTTCGCCCGGCCGAAGTGCTACGGCCGGCAGTGCGGGAGAACGCACCGTCGATCATTGTGGTGCACAATCACCCGTCGGGCGACCCGACGCCAAGCGCGGAGGACGTGGCGGTGACCCGCGACCTGGTTGCCGCCGGCAAATTGATGGACATTGAACTGCTGGACCACCTGATAATAGGACAGGGCGGGCGCTTCACCAGCCTGAAGGAAAAAGGGCTGGGGTTTGACTGACTCCAACCGACAAGGAGACGACCCAACATTGACTCCGAGCGACAAGGAGACGACCTATGAGCAAGTATTTTCTGGAGCCGGACGGCCGCGGCTACAAAGAGTTGGCCGAGGGCGCGCGCACCCGGACCTTCTGGGGGGCGCAGATGCTTTTCTCCCTGGTGGAGGTGGAGGCCGGCGCCCTGGTGCCGCTGCACACCCACCCGCATGAGCAGGGCGGCATTATCGTGGAGGGCGAGTTGGAAATGGGTATCGGCGGCGAGGTGAAGGTGCTCAAGCCAGGCGATATGTACATCATTCCCGGCGACGTGGAGCACTATGCCAGGGGGCAGGACACCAAAGCCGTCGCGCTGGACATATTCAGCCCGGTGCGCGAGGAGTTCAAATACTAGGATTGGCCGTCGAAGTAGTCGGCTACGGCCATGACCAGGTTGCCCATGTGGGGGTGGTCGGGCTCAACGTCCACCCCGATGCCGCACTCTTCCAGCTTGCGGGTACAGACGGGGCCGACCGAGGCGACGGCAACGGGGCCGGCCAGGCTGTTCCTGAGGGACTCTTCCCGGCCCGCCTGGGCGGCGATGTCCAGCAGGTTGGGCACCTGGGGCCGGCTGGTGAACGCCAAAGCATCCACCTCGCCACGTTCCATGCGATCAATGAGGTTCAGCACCGGGGCGGTGTCGTCGGGGAGGCCCCAGTCGTACAGGGTGAGTTCCTGATAGTTCGCGCCCTGTTGGCGGAGGTAGGTGGGTAGCTCGGAGTCGGGGCCGCCGTAACGCTGGAAAATTATCCGCTTGTCGCTGAGGTCCAGCCCGGCCATGGCAGCGGTCAGGTCCGAGGAAGTGTAGGGTTCGGGAGGCATGATGGCGATGGGGATTTTGTGGCGTCGCAGTATGCGTCCCGGCTTGGGGCTGCGGGCTACTACCGTGATTTCGCGCAGCGCGTCCTCAAACTCCGAAAGGCGCCCCATGGAGTCGGCAATGCCCATCATGGCGTTGGCGCCGACGCCGGTCAGGAAGATGGCGGTGTCAACACGGCCCGCGCAAACGTCGGTGATGGCCTGCTGAACTTCCGGGCTATCCTTGAGGTAGTGTTCCTGCAGGACGGGCGCGCCACAGGGCACGCCGCCATGCCGGCGAATGAGGCTGGCCATTTCGTCGGGCATTCGAGCCTCGACGAAGGCCAGCACTCTGCCGTTCAGAGATGCCGAAGCCATTGCGTTACGGCGCTCGCGTGGCTAGACGGCGCACTCGCCTTCGCCGCGTTCCAGCACGTACTGGTTGGTGCGCTCCCAGTCGAAGTACATCTCGCCGCCGCCCTCGGCTTCGTGGCCGACTTCCTGGGCGCGGGCCGCCACTGAGGTCAACTCTTCCAGGCCCACGCGGTCCAGGAAGTCGTTGAACCGCTCGGAGTCGTCGCTGCGGTTGTCCTTGTAGTAGGAGACGATGTCTTTCAGAACGGACGGGACCAGCTTGGCGGGCACCTTGACCTTGGGGACGCGAGTGCCGATGCGCGAGTCCTCAACCTGGTTGTCGCCGTAGTTGCCGCCCAGGAACAGTTCGTAGGACGGTATCTGCTGGCCCTCAACGCCCTTGACCGCCGCGCCGTGGAAGCCGATGTTGGCGATGTGGTGCAGGCCGCAACCGTTGGGGCAGCCGCTCATCTTGATGCGGATGTCGCCGACGCCGGCGTCGTCGGCAAGGCCGTTCCAGTTTGACATTTCATCGCGGAGGGCTTTGGCCAACCCCATTGACGCGGTGATGCCCAATTTGCAACTGTCGGTTCCGGGGCAGGACACCACGTTGGTGATGTGGTTGTGGCCGGCTTCGGCAAGCTCCAATGCCCCCAACGCTTCCCAAACGTCATGCAGGTAGCCCGTGGGAACCCAGCGCAGGACGATATTCTGCTCCTGGGTGGTGCGGGCCTTGCCTCCCGTGTACTTGCGGACGATGTCGGCCAGGCCGTGGAACTGGGCCGGGTCCAGGTCGCCGCGCACGGTCTTGATGTGAATGACGTGGTAGCCTTCCTGACGCTGCGATTCCACGTTGGATTTGAGCCAGTGCTGGTATTCGGGGTTGGCGTCGTCGCCATTGGTCGAGGCGGGCTGCGCGGGCGGGTCTTCGCGCTGGATATCCTCGGCGGCCATCAGGGGCCGGAAGTCGATGGGGCCGATGTTGGCCAGTTCGGCATCGACCATGGTACGAAATTCGTCCAGGCCGATCTTGTCGATCAACACCTTGAGGCGGGCCATCATGCGGTTCTTGCGGAGGATGTCAGCGTTGTTGAACACGGTCCACACTGCCAGGGCCACGCGGAGGTAGTCGTCCTCGGACACCCATTCGTAGAGGGGCTTGGCCAGCCGGGGCATGATGGACGTTCCGCCGCCGCAATAGACCTTGAAGCCCTTGCGCTGCTCGCCGTCCACTTCCTGGTACTGAGAAACGAACGTGAGGTCCTGGATCGCCGCCGCCACTTCGTCCCGCTGGTCGTTGCCGGTGAACGCCGACTTGAACTTGCGGGGGAAATTCTGGGTGATGGGGTGGCGGACGCCGAAGCGGACGTATGCGGTCAGGTAGGGCGTGGGGTCAAACACCTCCTCAGGGCTGACGCCGGCGGTGGCGGGGCCGACCACGTTGCGAACGGTGTTGCCGCACGCCTCGCGGGTGGAGAGGCCCACCCGGCCCAGTTCGCGCAGCACCTCGGAGGTCTGCTCCAGCGGGATGTGGTGCAGCTGGATGTTTTCGCGGGTGGTGATGTGCCCCTTCTTCAAGGGAGCGTATTTTTCGGTGATTTCCCCGAAGCAGTCGAGCATATCCGCGGAGATGATGCCGCCGGGCAGCTTGACCCGGATCATCTGCACGTCGGCCTGTCGCTGGCCGTACACGCCCTGTCGCAGGCGGAACGGGGTGAAGACCGTGTTGTCCAGGTCGCCGGTGCGGAAGCGATCGACCTCAGCGTCGAAACGCTGGATTTCATCCTCCATGAACGGGATGATGGCGCCGGCGTCCTCCGCCAGCTTGAGGCTGGACGCGTGGATGTCTTCCAGGCTGGGGGATTGAGCTTGGGTGGTCAAGGTGTCCTCCTCGGTTGTGACACAAAAAAACCACCGCGCCAAATGGCAAAAGCGGTGGGAGCGGGCGGCGCCTGTACGGGTCAAGTTAGGGTATTCCTGCCCCCAATGTGCGCGGACAAGAACAAGTGCAGACGGCGACGTTTTTGCAATTTCTTTGCATTTGCGAAAACTATACTGCCGGGGTCGGGAATTGTCAACGGTGGCGGGGGCAATTTTCCCGGACTAGCGGAGGGAACGGTTTTCGGGGCGATTGCCCACGGTATTGCCGGTGACCAGCCATAGAACGCGCTCGCCGATGTTGGTGGCCCGGTCGGCGATGCGCTCCAGGTTGTGGGCGACCCACAGCAAGTAGGTGGCGCGCTCGATGGTCCTGGGGTCGGAGAGCATGTAGGTCAGCAATTCGCGGTAGATCTGGTTGTACAGGTCGTCGATGGCATCGTCATCGGCGCATACCTTGCGGGCCAGCCATTCGTCCCGGCTGGTGTAGGCCAGCAAGCTCTCGTCAAGCATCTTCAAGGCGAGTTCCGCCATTCTGGGAATATCAATCAGGGGCTTGACCAGGGGCTGATCGCCGATGCGGATGCAGATTTTTGCGATGCCCTCGGCGTAGTCCCCCATGCGCTCCAGCTCGGCGGCGATGTGGACGGCGCACAACACGGCCCTCAAGTCGGTGGCGGCCGGCTGCTGGGTGGCCAACAGGGCTACGCACTTGCTTTCGAGGCCGTCCTGCAGGCGGTCGATCTCATCGTCGGCGACGATGATTTGCTGGGCCAGATCGACGTTCTGGGTTTCGAGCGCGCTGAGGGCCGACTGGGTGGCGGATTCGACCAGGCTGCCCATTTCGGCCAGGTCGGTTTGCAGGTCAGCCAAATCGCGGTCGTAGTCGGAGCGTAGCATTTCGGCGCCTCCGGGTGGTTCCTGCGGTGTGTCGGCCGGATCCCTGGTGCGGGGCTAGCCGAACCGACCGGTGATGTATGCTTCGGTGCGTTCGTCGGTGGGATTGGTGAACAGGGTGCGGGTGTCGCCGAACTCGATGAGATGGGCGACGCGGTTCTCGTCGGGCATCAGGAACGCGGTCTTGTCGGAGACGCGACCGGCCTGCTGCATGTTGTGGGTCACGATGACGATGCTGTAGCGCTTTTTCAACTCCTGCATCAGTTCTTCGATGGCGAGGGTGGCGATAGGGTCCAGTGCCGAACAGGGTTCGTCCATGAGGATGACGCTGGGTTCCACGGCCAGCGCGCGGGCGATGCACAGGCGCTGCTGCTGGCCGCCGGATAGAGCCAGGGCCGACTCCTTGAGGCGATCCTTGACCTCGTCCCACAGCGCCGCGCCCTGGAGGGACTGCTCAACAATGTCGTCCATGCTGCCGGTGAACCCGTTGATCTTAGGCCCAAAGGCGACGTTTTCGTAGATTGACTTGGGGAAGGGGTTGGGGCGCTGGAATACCATTCCGATGCGGTATCGAATCTGGGTGGGATCGGAATCGGGCGCGTAGAGGTTGAAATCGCCGAACCACATTTCGCCTTCCATGCGGAAGATTTCGATGAGGTCGTTCATGCGGTTGATGCAGCGGAGCAGCGTGCTTTTGCCGGCGCCGCTGGGACCGATGATGGCGGTGATTTCGTTTTCCGGCATGTCCATCGTCACGTCTTCGACGACCTTGTTGGAGCCGTAATAGACCCCCACGTCGATGGCCCGGATAGCGGGACGGGTTGCAACTGCGCTTGCAGCCATGGCGGACTACCCCCGTTGGTTCTTTTGCAGTCGGTTGCGCAGGAAGATGGCAAAGGCGTTCATGCCGAGCAGCATGATGAGCAGCACGATGATGCCGGCGGCGGCCAGTTGGTGGAACTCCTCCTGCGGTTTGGAAATCCACACGTAGATCTGGATGGGAAGCACGGTGAAACGGTCGAGCGGATGGGCCGGCGCGAAGGACACGAAGGACAGGGCGCCCATGATGACCAGCGGCGCGGCCTCGCCCATGGCGCGACTTACCGCCAGGATGATTCCAGTGAGGATGCCGGGCATGGCCTGGGGCAACACCAGCCGCCAGATGACCTGCCACCGGGTAGCGCCCAAGGCGTAGCCGCCCTCGCGGATGGACGACGGGACGGCGCGGATGGCCTCCTGGGACGACACGATCACCACCGGCATAATCAGCAGGGCCAGGGTGAGGCCGGCGGCCAGGGTGCTCTTGCCGAGGGCGAACAGGGCCACGAAGATGCTGAGGCCGAGGATGCCGTACACGATGGACGGGACGGCGGCCAGGTTCTGGATGTTGGTCTGGATCAACTCGGCGATGCGGCTGCCGCCGGAGTACTCCTCAAGATAGACCGCCGCCGAAACGCCAACGGTGAACGAGACGAATACGCAGATGGCCATTACCCAGAGAGTGCCGATGATGGCGGGGAAAAGGCCCGACTTGATGGCCTTGCTGGACGGGCCTTCGGTGAACAGCGTGCTCAACGAGGTGCCTTCCAGGTTGTACCAGTGGAGCGCCTCGGAAATCACGCTGTAGAGCAGCGCGACCAGCATGATGAGGGCGATGACGACGGCGGCGACGCAGAGGGCGTAGAACATCCTGGCCCTGCGCCTCCGGGCCGCAAGCCGGCGGTTGTAGTCCTGTTCAAGTACGACGGCCATTATTCGTACACCTCACGGAACCGGGCGACGAGGAACTGGCTGAGCAGGTTCATCAACAGGGTGATGACGAACAGGGTGATGCCGACGGCGAACAGGGCCTGGAACTGGGCGGTGCCCGGAATGGCGTTGTCGCTGAAGTTGGTGGTGGCCATGAAGCCGGTCATGGTGTTGACCGGGTCGAGAGGGTTGAAGGTGAGTTTTTCGTTCTGGCCGGCGGCGATGAAGACGATCATCGTCTCGCCGACGGCGCGGGACATGCCCAGGATGAAGGCGGCGACGATGCCGGACAGGGCAGCGGGAACCACCACCTTGGTGGCGACTTCCACCTTGGTCGCGCCGAGAGCGTACGCCCCCTCACGCAGGGAGATGGGAACGGCCCGCATGGCGTCCTCGCTGAGGCTGGAGACCATGGGGACAATCATGACGCCCATCACGATGGCGGCGGACAGGGCGTTGAAGATGCCGACGTCGTCGCTGACGGTGCGGAGCAGCGGGGTGATGAAGAAGAGGGCAAAGAACCCGTACACCACGGTAGGTACGCCGGCCAGGACTTCAAGTATCGGCTTGGTGATGGCGCGCAGCCTGGGGTGAGCATATTCGCTGAGGAAGATGGCGCTCAGTAGGCCCAGGGGCACGGCGACCAGCATGGCCAGCACGGCGATCATCATGGTGCCGACGAGGAGGGGCCAGATTCCGTAGGACCGAGGCACCAGCAGGGTGCGCCACTTGGTGTCGGTGAGGTACCGGTACCAGCGGACCTTTTCGGGGACCTGGAAGGACCCGGTTTCCAGCGCGACTCCCTTGCCCACGCCGGCGACCGCAGCCACCGAGACCTTGTAGGAACGGCCGAGGCCGGCGTCGGATATGACGCACGAGGTGCGCTCGGCGGGGAGATTGGCGCAGTCGCTCAGGTCCAGGCCAAGGTTGGGAGTGATGGCTACGTCGTAAGAGGCGGGGGCCTGGCCGACGGTTGGCGCATCCCAGTTGACGAAAATCAGGGCATCGGTGGTTGAGCGCACGGATACCCTGGACACGACGCCGGGGGCCAGGTTGGCAGGGGCCGAATCGGCAGCGGCGAGTCCGGCCGCTTCGCCGGTTACCTCCAGCTCGCTGTGTTTTTCCTGGTAGAAGTCGGAAGTGAAGAACTGGACGCCCTCGTAGAGCAGGACGGAGACGATGCCGACGGTAGTCAGGACGGAAACGGTCGCCAAAAGAAAAAGCACCCACTTGACGATACGTTCAAGTAGGTACTTGCTGCCGCTGGCGGATAGCGGTTTTTCGACAACCGGGGTTTTGGTCACTCCCGGTTTCGCGCGCATAATTTTATCGAAGAGCAAAACGGGCCGCCTTCCAACGTGGCGAGGGCTATTTTCGGGGTCGGGTTCGATTCCAGCCACTGCGTATGCCGTTTGACAATACTATAATAAGCCGGCCGGTTGGTTTCGGCAACCTGCAAGTTTCAAATAAACCAGATAGCGACGCCGGATAATTGCCGTCGCCCGACGGCGCATCCGGGGCGAACAGGGGTAAGAATTGAGCGAGAAACTGCAATTGAGCGTGGTTGACCAGTCGCCGATGCGGGAGGGCAGCAACTCCGGCACGGCGCTGAGGGAGACCATTGAGCTGGCCGTGGCGACGGAAAAGCTGGGCTATCAACGGTACTGGGTAGCCGAACACCACAACCTACCCAACTTTGCCGGCACCGCCCCGGAGGTGATGGTGGGGCAGATCGCGGCCCACACCAGGCGGATACGGGTGGGTTCGGGCGGCGTGATGCTGCCGCACTACAGCGCGCTGAAGGTAGCCGAGACGTTCCGAATTTTGGACTCGCTGTACCCGGACCGGATTGACCTGGGGATTGGCCGGGCACCGGGAAGCGACCAAATCACGGCGGCGGCGCTGGCGTATCCAAGCATGCCCAAGGACGTGCGGCATTTTCCGCAGCAGGTGCGGGACGTGATCAACTACCTGGAGGACACGCAACCGGACGACCATCCATTCCACGAAGTGATGGCATCGCCGGACGAGGGAACGGACACGGCGCCCCAGGTGTGGCTGCTGGGATCGCGGTACGAATCGGCGTTCATGGCGGCCAAGATGGGGCTGCCCTTCGCCTATGCGCACTTCTTTGGGATGGGCGCGACGGACGGGCCGCAGATTGTGGAATCGTATCGACAGAACTTCGAGGCGTCGGAGCACCTGTCGGAGCCGCTGGTGAACGTGGGCGTGCAGGTGCTATGCGCGGACACCGAGGAGGAGGCGGTGCGCATTGCGTCGAGCCGGAACCTGGGGCGGCTGCGTTCGGTAACCGGGCGGGCCAAGGGTATCCCGTCGCCGGAGTTGGCGGCGAATTACAAGTACCTGGCCAACGAGTGGCAGTTCATCCAGCAGTACATGCGGAACTGCGTGGACGGCGACCCGGAGCAGGTGAAGGCGGGTTTGGAAAAGGTGGCGGAGGACTACCAGACGCGGGACCTGAGCGTGGTGACCATCTGCTACCACTTTCAAGACCGGCTGCGGTCTTACGAGCTGGTGGCGGAGGTATGCGGGCTGGAGCCGATGGTGGAAGATTAGCGGAAATTCGTCCGCTCGTGGTTCGACAGGCTCACCATGAGCGGACGATTTGTGCGCGAGCGCGGCTATGCGCCGAGCTTGGCGGCGAGGTCAACGAAGTTTTCGGCGACTACGTTGAAGGACGGGTCGGGAGTGGGATCCGGCGTGCGGTCGGGGCCGTGTTCCCGGGGGCGGGGTACGAAGGCGGTGCGCAGGCCGACCTTGGCCGAGGCCAGCAGGTCGCCCTGGTGGGCGGCGACCATCATCACCTGCTCGGCTTTGAGGCCGAGTAGCTTGACGGCGGTGCCGTAGCTTTCCGGGTCGGGCTTGTAGTGCTGGGCGACTTCCGCGCCGAGGATGCAGTCCCAGGGCATACCGCCGTTCTTGGCCATGTTGGTCATCAGGGCGATGTTGCCGTTGGACATGGGGGATATGATGAACTTGTTCTTGAGGCGGTAGAGGCCGGGCACGCTGTCGGCCCAGGGGCGGAGGTTGTGCCAGAAGTAGGTGACCTCCATTTTTTCGTCGTCGCTGAAGCCGCTGATCTCGAATTCGTCGAGAACCTCGTCCAGGGACATGCGATGCAGAGCGTCCAGGTTGGTCCAGGGAAGCTCGCCGCTGCGTACTTTGTCCATGTAGGGGCGATACTTGCCACGCCAGGTGTCGGCGAACGCGCCCCAGTCGCGCTTGATGCCCTTGATGCGGCCCATGTTGGCGCACTGTTCGGTGATGCTGGAACGCCAATCGACGACGGTGCCGAAGACGTCGAAAATGCAGGCCCGGACGTCCAGGCCCAAAGCTGAGTCGGCCATGTTTGGATTCTCCTTAGGGAATGGGTTACGCTGGGTATCCTAGCATACGAGTTTGCGCTACTTGCCGGCGATGTTGAGCAGGATTTGGGATAGTTGCTCAGGTTCGGTGATCATGGGGTCGTGGCCGGTGTCGATGTGGTGGACGCCCCAGCCGCTGGCGGCGGCGTGTTGGGCCACCGATTCAAACCCGGACTCGCTGCACAGGATGAACTCGCGGCGGATGCCGGCGGCTTCGGCGCGGCCGGTGCGCACGGGTTGGGCGAAAGTCAAGGTGGGCTGCGGCGAGAGCCTGGGCAGGACAAAGGCCTGGTCGGCCGGGTCGGTGATGGCCCACCGCTGGGCGATTTCCGGGGCCGTGGTCGGTTGGGCCATGAACGGCTCGCCGTCGGCGATGTGCTGTTGGATGCGGGCGACGAACTCGGGGCCGCGGACGGCGGCCAGTTGGTCGATCATCGCCTCGCCGTTGGACGGGGCAACACCGTTGACATAAACCAGCGCGGCGATGCGTTCCGGGCGCAGTTCCGCGACGCCGGTGATGACCATGCCGGCGTAGGCGTGTCCGACGAGAACCACATCCGAAAGGTCTTCGGAGTCCAGCAGTTGCACGATGTCCCTGATATGGAGGTCCAGGTTGAGGACGGCAGGCGGGATCAGGCGCGCCAAGTGTTCGCGGTCGCCCAGGCCGGTGAGGCTGGGCGTGTGGACGAGATGGCCGGCGTCGCGGAGCAGCGGTGCGGTTTTCCACCAGCACCAGCCGCCGTGCCATGCGCCGTGAACGAGGACGAAAGTTGCCATGACGGGCGGCCTACATCACGACGACGGAGCGCAGGACTTCGCCGCGGCCCATGCTGGCGAAGGCTTCCTCCACGTCGCCGATGCCGATGCGTTCGCTGACGAAAGCGTCCAAGTCGAGGCGTCCCTGCATGTAGAGGTCGATGAGCATGGGAAAGTCGCGGGTGGGCAGGCAGTCGCCGTACCACGAGGATTTGAGGGAGCCGCCGCGTCCAAACACCTCGATCAGGGGGAGTTCGATTTTCATGGTGGGATCGGGCACGCCGACGAGGACGACGGTTCCGGCCAGGTCGCGGGCGTAGAAAGCCTGCTCGTAGGTGGCGGGATTGCCGACGGCCTCGATGGCTACGTTGACGCCGTTGCCGTCGGTGAGCGCACGGATGGCCTCCACCGCGTCGGTCTGCGTGGAGTTGACGGTGTGGGTCGCGCCGAAGCCTTTGGCCCACTCCAGCTTTCGGTCGTCGATGTCCACGGCGATGATGGTGTGGGCGCCGGCGAGTCTGGAGCCGGCGACGGCGGCGTTGCCCACGCCTCCGCAGCCGATGACGGCGACGGAATCGCCGCGACTGACGCCGCCGGTGTTGATGGCCGCGCCGAGGCCGGCCATGACGCCGCAACCGATGAGGCCAGCGGCCAGCGGGCTGGCGGACTGGTCCACCTTGACGGCCTGCAAAGCGTCCACCAGCGTGAGTTCGCAGAACGCGCCGATGCCCAGGGCCGGGGATAGCGGCGAGCCGTCGGGCAGGGTCATTTTCTGCTGGGCGTTGCGGCTGGCGAAGCAGTACCAGGGGCGGCCGCGGAAGCAGGAACGGCAGTTGCCGCAGGGAGCGCGCCA
>JAJDWF010000076.1 GCA_022825745.1 Dehalococcoidia bacterium
GGCGTAGCGGAATACCGACATGCCGCCCAGGGCCGCAAAGTCGGCCGGGGCGTAGGGGCCAGCCCAGGGAGTGTCGCCGTCGCCGCCGGTGGCGATGCGCGGCGGGTCGAGAATCGGAGCTAGCTCGGGGTTGACCATGGACAGCGGATGCTGCGGGCGCGTGCGGTGGACGCTGTTCCAGGTCCAATCTTCAATGTTCCGTCCCAGCCTGTGGGTCAGCGTATGGACGCCTTCGTCCAGCGCCGCGCTCAACGCGGATTGCCAGGTTTCGCCTGACGGCAGCAGTGCGATATCGTTGGCGGCGATGGCGTCGGTGACCAGGTTGCGGAAGCGGTTGAAAAACACCCCGCGTCCACGGTCCACGGGCTCCCATGCCAGCGCGGCCAGCCGTTCGCCCAGGTTGTGCTTGAGCAGCCGCCACATCAGCGCATCCCGCATGGCACTGTAGATGGTGGGTTCCACCGCCTCGGGGTCCATGCTTCCCGACCAGGCGCGCAGCCGCCGCAGGGCGGACGCAGTACGAGTGCCGGAGGGTTGCATAAGCTTCGACAGGGCGGCCACATAGGTTTGCGCCGGCAAAGAAATGCGCTCGGCGTGGATGCGGCCCATGTCGTTGGCGGACGGGTTTTTGATGGACTTAATGCCGTGGGCGACCCGCATGGCCCGGTAACCGGGGGCGAAGTCCATGGAGATGTAATAGGGGTAATCAGCGGCAACCGGGCGGTTGTTGGCGGTGGCGATGTAACCCTCGGGCGGGTTGATGCTGCGGGGCAGGTCGGCGAAGGGGATGCTGCCCTGCCATTCGTGTTGGCCGTCCCAGCCGGCGAATGGCAGGGGAGCCGGCGCGTCGCCGGGACGGCGGGGGATTTCGCCGCGACATTGGTAGCCGATGTTGCCGTCGGAGTCGGCCATGACGAAGTTGTTGACCGGGTCAACCCAGCCGTTCATGGCGTCGGCCAGTTCGGGAACGGTGCGGGCATCCAGCATGGAGCACAGGATGTCGGTCCACGGGTCGGGACCATCGCCGGCGGTATAGCGGAGGGCCAGGGCGTATCCGGACAGCGGGTCGCCCCCGACCACGGGGCCGTGATGAGTGGCCCAGGTGCGGATGTGAACGTGATTGGTCATAGAATCCGGGCCGTCGCGCACTCGGATAACCTCATCGCGGACGTCGGCGTTGTACCAGTCCTCATCGCGTTGGTAGAGGGAGGCGTCGGCGTCGTTGAACCGCTCGATGTAGAGGTCCTGGTAGTCGGCGGCGGTATGGGTCACACACCAGGCGACGTGTCCGTTATGTCCAAAATGGGGGAATCCCGGCAGGCCGGCGAATGAGACGCCAATAACGTCGAACGTGTCGCAGGCGACGTGGTTCTGGTAATAGACGCTGGGAGTGTCCAGCCCGCGATGGCTGTCGCCGGCCAGTATGGGCTTGCCGGTGGCGGTGCGCGAGCCTGAGATGACCCAGGAATTGGAGCCACTGTCGGTTTCGCCGATGAGGTTCAAATCGGCCGCGGCCTCGAGCATCTGCTGCAGCCCTATGTCCACCGGGCCATCGTAGTCCGCGCCAGTGGGAATGATCACGGGTTGGCCGGGCGGGTAGGACGGGAACAGATCTGCCGCGCGTTCCGGTCCCAACTCTTTGACCAAACGGGCGCGCCACGCCTTGCTCTCGAACACGCCCATGAAGATGTGGCGCACCTTGTAGATGGCCAGGCCGTGCCAGGGTTCCCACGGTTCGGGGTCGATGCCGGTGATGGCGTACTCCACGGGCAGGGGCGCGTCGCTGTTAATGAAGGCGTTGACGCCGGCGGCGTAGGCGTCGAGCATGGCGCGGGCGCGAGGGCCGGCAGCGGTGTAGTCGGCGCGGGCGGAATCTTCCAGCCGGTGACGACGCATCTGCATGTCCTGGCCCACGACGGATTGACCGGCGGCCTCGGCCCAACGGCCCACGGCGCGGCGGCGGTCGTACTCCATGGCCCACAGACGATCCTGGGCGGTGACGAATCCCTGGGCGAACCAGGCGTCATGCTCGTTGGCAGCACGAACGTGGGGGATGCCCAAAGAGTCGCGCCAAACGGTGACGGCGTCGTGGAGGCCGGCAAGTCGGACTTCACCGTCCATGGACGGGACGGCGGCCAGCAGTTCGGCGGCGGTGATGTTGGCAGCGCCAATGGCGGTTGCGGTCATGTCAGGGTGGCTCCCGTTGGTTTGCAGCCATAGTACAATATGATCGCTCCCAACGCAGTAAGACACTCAAGGTGCCGTCTCATGGTTCAGTGTTCCTTCCGCCTCCCCAACGCCGACTACCTGGGTTTCCCGGCTACCACGAAGGCCATTCTGGAAACCGCCCTCAAAGCCGAGGATGCCGGGTTCGACGCCCTGTTCGTCAACGACCACGTGATAGTTGACGACTCCCCGCGCAGCGAGCCGTGGCGCAACGTGTACGACCCCCTCATGACGCTGGCCTACGTGGCGGCGCGCACTTCCCGGATCCGGCTGGGAACGTCGGTGCTCATCATGCCCTACCGCAACCCCGTCGTTACCGCCAAGATGGTGGCGACCCTGGACCAGCTTTCCGAAGGCCGGGCCATCGTCGGCATTGGGGCCGGCTGGAACGAGGCGGAGTATGCCGCGCTAGGCGTGCCCCACGGGGAGCGCGGCGCGCGCACCAACGAGTACCTGCGCATCTGGAAAGCCTGCTGGGAACCCGACCCGGTCACGTTTCACGGACGCTTTTTCTCCTTTGACGATATGCACGTCAGCCCCAAGCCGGTCCAGCAGCCCCATCCGCCCATCTGGGTGGGCGGATCCGGGCGTCCCTCGCTGCGCCGCGCCGCCCGCTTCGCCGAGGTGTGGCAGCCCACGCCTACGGCGCTGCCTGACCTGATAGCAAACCAGGCGTACCTGCGGGGTTACTCCGCCGAGATCGGACGCGAAACGCCGCCGCGCACCCGCATGAGTTTCAGGATCATCGTCAGCAGCATCACCGGAGTCTCCGCCTCGGGTAGCGACCGGCCGCCGGGTCTGGGTACACCGGAGCAGATTGCATCGGACATGAACCGCTACCGCCAGGAGGCTGGGCTGGAGGAGTTCCAGCTCAACTGCCACGAGTGCGGCAACCTGCAACAATTGCTGGACACCATCGACGTGTTGACGCAGGAAATCCTGCCCAAAGTTGACGACTAAGACTCTTGCCTCCATTCCCGAGCAGGCGGATACCCGGAAACGTCCAACCGAATAGCGTGATAACTTTCCCTACCGACCGCGCCGAGAAACGCCGCGTCCTGATGGATGCGGTGGAGAGCGTCCGGCCCACCCTGGAAGCCAATGCCCTTTTGGCCGAGGAGTCCGCAACTCTGCCGCCGGCATCCGTGGACGCGCTCTACGACTCCGGGCTGCTGCGCCTCAAGTTGCCTCATGTGCTGGGTGGGGCGGAGGCCGATCCCGTGACTCAGCTCGACGTGCTGGAAGCGGTGAGCCGCATCGACCCCGCCGCCGGCTGGTGCCTGATGATCGGCGCGGCCAGCGTGGGCAGCCTCGGCGCGTTTCTGCCCGATGACGCCATTGACGAGTTGTTTGTTGGCGGGAACCCGCCGCGCACCGCCGGCGCGTTTGCCCCGTACGGCACGGCGATTCCGGTAGCTGGCGGTTACCGCGTATCGGGACGCTGGCCCTTCGGCAGCGGCGTCCGCCATTCCGATTGGGTATCCGCCGGCGCCCGTGTGAAAAGCGACGATGCCCGCCCCCTGCAACTGCGGGTGGTCATGCCTCGCCGCGAGGTCACCGTCCACGACAACTGGCAGGTCATGGGATTGCGCGGCACCGGCAGCTGCGACTTTTCAGTAGCCGACCTCTTCGTTCCGACGCGGTTCGCGTGGGATGTATCGCTCACCGAACCTTTGCGGGGCGGCGCGCTGTATCGCCTCGGACGGCCCGGTTTCGTTACCAACGAACATTCGGCATTCGCCCTGGGCGTGGGGCGCCGGGCGCTGGATGCCTTCGCCGACGTTGCCGCCGGCAAGACGCGCGGGTACAACTCAACGAACCTGCTGGCGCAACGCTCGGTGATCCAGCGCTGCCTCGGTGAAGGCGATATGCGTCTGCGCGCCGCCCGCGCCCTGAACGTCGAAATCCTCGGTGACGCCTGGGACGCGGTGTGCGCAGGACACCCACCGCCGCCACCGTTGCAGGCCCAGATGCGCGCCGTCGCCACTCACACCACAGACGTGGCCGCAGATGTGGCCACCCAGGCTTTCCGCTACGGCGGCGGTTCGGCGTTGTTCACCACCAGCATCCTGCAGCAGTGCCTCCGCGACATCAACGCCGCGGCGCAGCATCAGATGGTCAGCGACACCGCTTATGAGAACCACGGGCAATTCCTGCTGGGCCTGCCGGACGCGCGGGTGATGGAATGATGCCGTCGTGCTATCATCCCTGCCATGCCTGCCGCCATTCGTAAAGCCGTAATCCCCGCCGCCGGCCTTGGAACGCGTTTCCTGCCCGTCACCCGCTCCGTGCCCAAGGAACTGCTGCCCATCCTGGACCGGCCAATGCTGCAATACGTGGTTGCCGAGGCTGCGGAAGCCGGTATCACCGACGTCATCATCGTCACTTCGCCCGGCAAAGAGGGCATCGCCGACTATTTCCGGCCCCGGCCCGACCTTGAAGAACGGCTGGCCGACGACGCCGCGCTGCTGGAAAAGGTGCAGTCCGGGGCGCGCCTGGCCGACGTGTCCTTCGTGATCCAGGAAGAGCCGCTGGGCCTGGGTCACGCCGTGCTGACCGCTCGCGACGCCGTCGGCGACGAACCGTTCGCCGTAATCCTGCCCGACGACATCATCGCCCACACCCCCGGCGTCCTTTCGCAAATGATGATGGGGATGGCTGACGCCGGCGATGCAGCCGCCGTAGCCGTGGAGCGCGTGCCCTGGGAACTAGTGCACAACTATGGCGTGGTGGATGCCGAATCGGTGGGAGGCGGGGGGCATCGAGTGCGGGGGTTGGTGGAGAAACCGCCGCCCGGCACTGCGCCGTCCAACCTGTCCATCGTGGGCCGATACCTGCTGCCCGCCGCCGTATTCGATTGCCTGGAACGCACAGCACCCGGCGCGCGCAACGAAATCCAGCTCACCGACGGCCTGGCCCTGCTGATGGAGGACACGCCGCTGTACGCCTGTGAATTCGCGGGCATCCGGTACGACGGAGGCAACCCCATGGGACTGCTGCGCGCGTCCCTGGAACACGCCCTGCAACGGGACGATACCCGCGAGGCGGTCGCCGAGTTGATTCGCACGCTGGCGGCCGAACTGTAAACTCTCCCGAACTGGACTGACCGCATGAAAGTAGCAGTCATGGGCGCCGGCAGCATCGGCGGATACTTCGGCGGCATGCTGGCCCGCGATGGCCACGACGTAACACTCATCGCCCGCGGCGACCACCTGGACGCGATTCGCAGTGATGGACTGCGCATGCAAACCGAGGCCGGCGATTTCGTGGTGTCCTGCTCCGCCACCGACGACCCGGCCGGCGTCGGCCCGGTGGAGCTGGCCCTGCTCACCACCAAGACCTACCACAACGCTGACGCCGTGCCGTCGATGGCGCCCATGGTCGGGCCGGACACTGCCGTCCTCTGCTTGCAGAACGGCATCGATTCGTACCAGCCGTTGCTGGACGCCTTTCCCGACGCCACCGTGCTGCCCGGCGCGGCCTACATCGAGGCCAGCCGCACGGGTCCCGGCGCCGTCCGACAGTCCGGGCACGTGGTGCGCATCGTCACTGGCCCCGTGCGCGGCGCCGACCCTTCCCACGGCCAACGCGCGGCGGAAATCTGCGCCGCTTTCCAAGCCGCCGGAGTGCCCGCGGAGGCATCCGACGACATCGCCGTTACCCTTTGGACCAAGTTCCTGTTCATCGCCACCATGGCCGGAACCACCTCCCTGGCCCGGGAGTACATTAACGACCTTCTCCCCCGGCCCGAGTGGCGCAAGATCATCCTCGGCTGCATGGAAGAGATCGAGCGGGCCGGCCGCGCTTCCGGCGTAGAGCTGGCCCCCGACATCGTGGCCGACACCATCAACTACATCGAAGCCGGCGGGGCCGCCATGCGTTCGTCCATGCACGCCGACCTGACGGCCGGCCGGCCAATGGAGCTGGAAACGCTCAACGGCGCGGTGGTTCGCGCTGGGGTGTCCGCCGGCGTCCCCACGCCCATCAACGACGTAATCTACGCCGCCCTCAAGCCCTACGCGGCCGGCAACCCCGTTTAGCGCGGGTCAGTTGCCGAACTGGGGCGCTTCGGTGATTTCGCGCAGGGTTCCTTCCGTAACGTACACTCGGAAGCTGGTGGAATGCATGTCGTCGCTGCTGCAAGCCGTGTCGTACACAGTGCCAGGACAGCGACCTACGGCCTCGTCGGTCTGGTAGGTTACGGGGCCTACGTAATAGCATTCGCCCGGAATGACTTCCCGCAGTTCTTCCCTGGGGATAGTTTTACTGAACTCCAGCAATATCGCATTTTGCGCGTTCTCAATGGTGGCGCTAGGCCGGTCGGCCAGGTACATCCAGTATTGCTGCCGGGCCTCGTCGCCTACAAAGCAGCCGGAGACGTATTGATCGACGCCGGGCGCGCGGGACAGGTGGCCGGGAGGAGGCCCCCGCTGCGCCAGCATTGCCGGGTCCGGGTAGGGCGGTGGCGTGGGGGTGGGCGGGATGGCAACCACCGCCAATTCGCCGACCACGGCGGACCTATCGCCCACGGTGGCCGAGATGTGGTGGACGCCGGCGGCCATTATGGCCGGAACCGCTATATTCTCGATCAGTGCGTCGCCGTTCACGTCGGTAGTGATGGTTCGGTCGCCCAGGATATCGTAGCCCTGAATGCTGACTCCATGCACCAGCGTGTAGGGCGGGAATCCGGTCAACCTCACGGCTACGGTTTCCCCGGGAAAAGCCGTGGCCGGCAGCACGTTTAAAACGGGGGCCGGAGTGGGTGCAACGACCGCAGTGGGCGGTGGCGTCGGGGTCGGCGTAGGTTCCGGTGTAGCTGTGGGCTCGGGCGTGTTGGTGGGGACCGGTGTCGGCGTGGGTTCCGGCGTATTCGTAGGGACTGGCGTAGGTGTGGGTTCCGGGGTGTCGGTGGCCACCGGCGCCGCTGCCGGGACGGGCGCGGGAGAGTCGGTCGGAACGACGAGCGGAACTGCGGCAGCCGCGCCGCCGGCTGCTGAAGCAACGTTGGCGCCGCCCCCGTTGCTCGCCTCTTGCAAGCTTCTTTCAAAGCTCCAATCTTGCCATTCCCGGTAGCCCGCTGCGCCCATACCGACCAGGATGAATAAGCCAAGCAGCGAAGCCGCGCCAATGGCAGCGTAGCGTCGCCTGGCGTTGGAACTGCTGAACTGGCTCCTGGCCGGAACCAGGAAGATGAACGCCGCCCCCACGCCTAACCCCAGCCACAGCCACCATGGCCAAACGGATATGGCCGCTCCGATCAGTCCCAGCAAGAACCAGAAGCTGACCAGCGACGCGACGCCGATCACGATCCAGCGCTGCCTGGTGATGGGAGATTCCAGCAGCCTTCGAACCGGGAAGTAGAAGAACAGCCCCGCTAACACGAGCAGCGATATCCACCAGAAGGGCCGGAACTGCTCGAAGAACATGAGGGGCATCAACGCCCCGTAGCCGGCCACCGCCGACAGCCACAGCGGCCAGTCGTAACCGGAAGGAGTGTAATAGCGTCGCGGACCCGGCGCCGGCGATGGCGACGGCCGTGGAGTACGCCCCGGCGCCGGCGATGGACCTGACGATGGCGACTGCGAAGGCGAGGGAGCCGGGACTGCCGGCATTTCCAGCAGGGCTTGCACCCACTCTTCCGGCGTGGGCCGGGGGTCATCTTTGTGCGCCCGGTCGAAGCAGCGCAGGAACAGCTCCTTCTGCTTGTCGGTCAGGCTGTCCCAAGCGTCGTTGTAGGGCGCAGGGGCAGTGAGGCCGGGGTCTGCCGGGGGAAACAGCCAGGCGCTGATCCGGTCGCCGGGCAGCGTAACGTTGGGCCGGTTGGTGACGGTGTAGGGATGGTAGCCGGTGAGCAGGTGGAAGATGACCACGGCCAGGCCGAAGCGGTCATGATTCTGGGTACGGTTGGCGTAGTCGCCCTGGGCTTCCGGGGCCTGAAACTCGGGACGCCCCATGCCGTTGGAAAAGGAGCGGCCGGTGGCGGAGTCGGTGAAACCGTAGGAATCGCAGTCCACCATGGCGATGTCGTTCTGCCGGTTGACCTCGACGTTCTTCTCGTTGACGTCGCCGATGACGTAACCGGCGTCATGAACGGCGTTGAAGCCCAGAGCCAGGTTGCGCGCCATGCGCACGCGGTCGTCAATCTGTATCTCGCGGGCTTGCGCCGCCCCGGTGCCCTGGGCCGCCCGGCGGTTGTAATACTCGACGATGGGTTCCCAGGATTCGCCGGGGTTGAGCGTGGGCATGGTGTAGCCGACGATGATTCCGCTCTCCCGGACTTCGTGCTGGGGCCAGGTGATGTGCCAGGTTACGCCCAGCCCGGGCTGTACCGGGTGGCTTACCAGGTGGCTGATTTTGGCGTCGGCGTCCTGGGGCGTCCGGCCCGGGTGCCAGATTTTAACCACCGAGCCGGGGTCATCGTCCACCAGGTGAACCACGCCCTCGCCGCCCTCGCCCAGCTTTTGGCCCGGCACGACGGGGTTGCCGCTTTCGTCCACGAAGCGGCGGCCGGAGAGGGGATTGGATGAGGTAGTCATGGTCGGTCGCGTTTGACGCGCTTATCACTAGGCGGCTAGAACCAAAGTCTCTGACCGGTTATGTACTCCTGCCGGAACTCAAGGTCGGTCTTGGACAAGTACCGTAAGCCTTCGGCCACGCCGATAGTGATGGACGCTACCAGGGCAATGGGACCGACGAAGGACAGGACCAAAATATACAGGAAGATGATCAGCCCGATCACCGCCAGCGAGAGGAGTATGCCCAACACGAGCACCACGCATCCTAATGAGCACCAACCGTCGTCGTCATCGTCATCATCGTCGGATCGACGCCGGCGTCTTCCCCCTCTGCGCCGCCGGTTTCTCCACCGCCGCCACTGCCGCTCCTCTTCCTCGTCGCCCATCATGTTCGATCCCATCCCGACCACTCGGAACGTGTACCGGAGCAACCGCCACGGCCACAGGAGCAGCCGGGCCGGGTTCACGATCTCGCGCACCGTGTGCCCGAAATGGAACCGCCGGACATAGACATAGCCGAACAGGATGAGCGCCCACGCGGCGATATACACGGCAATGAGGTCGCCGGTTGGCGCGAAGAACTGGGCGGCCAGCGCCGCCACTCCCACCAGCGTAAGGGCGGCGTGAATAGCGGCAACGTGGTTATGGCCAAGATAAAACTTGTGAATCCCGGTCCAACCCAGAAAAATTGCCAGATAGGCAGCGACCGTCCGGCGTTTCGGACCTGCTGGGAACATGGACGTCATAACTGCCTGCCTTTACAGGAAGTTCTGCTGGGGCAGCCGGATGCTCTGGCCCGGCTGGGACTGGGACACGGCGGCCACGGAGCGGGACAGCCATTGAATTGAACCGTCCAGTTGGTCCATGCTGGTCAGCGGCACAGCTGGCCTAGGCAGAGTGGCGGACAGTGCCTCGGCGCCTCCGCCGATGACGAAAGAGAAGAAAGCGACACCGCGATTCTCCTCCATTTCGATTAGACGGGCAGCGGTGCGTCGGTTAAGCGCACCGGCGCCGTCGGTAAGAAAATAGGCCAGGCTGCGATAATAGGCGATGCCGCCGTCCCGGTAGCTCTGCTTGCGCGCCTCGATGAGGTCTAGGGCCAGGTTGATGCCAGCGCCGAAATTAGTGTAGCCGCTCGCCCGGAGGCGAGGAGGCTTGAAGTCCGTGCCGTTGGTGAAGTCCTGCGCCACCGACGCTGAATCATTAAAAGCAACGACGGCTACGTCGGCCCGCAGCGCGGTGACCGGGTCTTCGCGGATGATGTCGCCGAACTTGACCAGAGCCTCATTGACCGTTGCAATGGGCGCGCCGCTCATGGAGCTGGACACGTCCAGAATCAGGACGATGGAGCACCGGGCTTCGGGGTTCTCGGCGAATTCGGCGGTGTCGTACACGCCAACCGAGTCTCGAATGCTCATTGTTGGCCTCCATCCGCTCTAGAAGTCCAGGTAGTCGGGTTCCGGCAGGCGTATGGCCTCGCCGGGCTGGGACTGGGACACGGCGGCCACCGAGCGGGACAGCCACTGGATGGATCCTTCCAGCTGTTCCATGTTGGTCAGCTCGATGGCCGCGCGGGGCGCCAGCTCGTTGAGCGCCGACATATCGACGGGAAGGTCCGGCGAGCCGATGCCGAAGCAGAAGAAGGCGATACCGCGGCTCTCCTCCGCCGCTTTCAGACGGTCCGCGGCTTTGGACAGCTCGCTGGCGTCGTCGTGCTCCGGGTAGCCGTCGCTGAGGAAGTAGGCCAGGCTGCGGTAGTAGGCGATGCCGCCGTCCCGGTAGCTCTGCTTGCGGGCCTCGGTAATGTCCAGGGCCAGGTTGACGGCCTTGGAGTAGTTGGTGCCGCCTTTGACGGACAGCGTGGGCGGTTCAAAGTCGGTGCCGTTGGTGAAGTCCTGCACTACGCGGGCATCATGGTCGAACTCGATGATGGCCACGTCGGCGCGGAGCGCGGTAACCGAGTCCTCCTTGATGATCTCGCCGAACTTGACCAGGGCCTGGTTCACGGTCTGCATTTTGAGCCCGCCCATGGATCCGGACACGTCCAGGATCAGGACGATGGAACACCGGGCCTCCGGGTTGTCGGCGAATTCGGCCTGGTCATATACGCCTACGGTATCTTGTATGCTCATTGCTGGTCCTCCTTATCTTTGGAATTAAGGATCTTTGAAATTCAGGGTCTAGAAATTCAGGTAATCGGGTTGGGGCAGTCGGATGCTCTCCCCGGGCTGGGACTGGGACACGGCGGCCACCGAGCGGGACAGCCACTGAATGGAACCTTCCAACTGCGCCATGTTGTTCAATACCACCGGTGGGCGGGGCGCGAGCCTGGAAAGCTCACCCACCGCGGTTCGCATGATGCCGGCGCTGACGCACCGCTCAATGATGTCCGGCACGCTGGCGTCCACCAGTTCGGCGACCCGGTATAAATTGAGTCCCCTGGCGCCTTCGGCGCCGTGTCCAAAGGCGCCGGCCGCGGTGAGTTCTTCGTCACTGATGCCAATCAGCTTGAAGAAATCATCAAGTTTATCGCCATCAACGCCCCACTCGGGTATGCCGTCGTCCCCACTGATTATGAAGGAGAAGAACGCGACGCTGCGATTTTCCTCGGCGGCGGCCAGGCGTTGGGCCGCCTGAGCCAAAGGGCCGGGATAGTCGTTGACCGGAAGGCCGTCGGTGAGGAAGTAGGCCAGGCTGCGATAATAGGCGATGCCGCCGTCCCGGTAGCTCTGCTTGCGCGCCTCGATAATGTCCAGCGCCTGGTTGACGGCGACGGAGAATTTCGTGCCGAACAATAATTTGCTGGAAGGGTATAAAGCCAGCAGATCCCTTTCCCTATACTGAGCATAGGTCGCCCGGTCTTTTGGAGTGGAACAGTAGAGGACCGGGGCCTCGAAATCCGTGCCGTTGACGAAATCCTGTACCACCCGCGCGGTACCCGTGAAGGCAATGACGGCTATATCGGCCCGCAAGGCAGTGACCGAGTCTTCCCGGATCATCTCCTGGAACTTGAACAGGGCCTGGTTCACCGTGTCAATCTTGGCGCCCTCCATGGACTCGGACACGTCGAGAATGAGGACGATGGGGCACCGCGCCTCCGGGTTGTCGGCGAATTCCGACTGGTCGTACACGCCTATGGTGTCGTGGATGGTCATGGCGGTTACCCTCCGGTTTCAGCCGGCGCGGGCAGCAATGGCGATGGTAACGTCGTCGGTGGTGCGCGACTGCACCCGCTCGCCGCTGATGAAGGCGTGGAGCCGTTCGGGGACGGCTTCCGGTTCGTCGGTGTGGACCAGGTCGTTCAGCATCGGGTTCCAGAAGCCGAGGAACGCTTCGCGTTCCGGCATCTTGAGGGCCAGGTTCTGCAAGCCGTCGGTAATCAGCGCCAGGGCGTCGTAATCATGGGCGGAGGCATGGCCCACGTCGGCTATGCTGTCCGGCTGTGATCGGGAAGTGATGAAGGTAGTCTCGTTAGCGTACTCGCCGGTGTGAGCGTCGCACAGGGTTCTGGCCTCGCCGCTGCCGATGTTGAAGGCGATAACGGCGCCGTCGCCCACCTGCGCGGCGGTCACGAGGTCGTCGCTGGCAAAGGCAACGATGAGGGTTGATGCCAGTTCCCGCACCGGGACGCCATGTCGCAGGCCGTAACGCTCCACCGAGATTCGGGCCTGCTTAACGGCGTCGCGCGCCAGGGACTCGGCCAGGCGCTCGCCAAAAGCCGCCGCCGGCTGTCGGTTGATGCCGTCAACAATCGTGGCGACGGCGGCGTCCACGGCAGTACGGGAACCCTCGTCGGAACGGGGGGCGGAGCCGGCCCCGTCGGCGACGGCGGCCACTATGATTTCGCCGATGCCGACTTCGACCAGCCGGCAGGCCACCGCATCCTGGTTGGGGAGAGCATCCCTAAGGTGCGAACTGCCCGGAGCAGTTGCCGTTGCGATACGCCAGCGGTGTTTGCCAGACATCTCACCTCCCGGCCGTGGGAAACGTGGTGCGGTTACGCGCTCCCGTTCGCATTATACGCTATGAGTCCATAGCAAATAGAATAAGCGCGAGGGCGAGAGGTTAGTCGCGCGCGCAAGTACATTTCCTTGCGCCGATTGGGTTGTCGTGATAGGTTCCACGTATTGCTCCAGGAGGAATGAATATGCGCCCCGCCGGATGGTTAGCAGTCTGTATCCTGACGTTGTGCCTGTTTGCGCTGTTGGGATGTACCCCGGAGGTGGTCCGGGAGGAAGTGGTCCGTGAGGTGGAAGTAGTGGTCACGGCCACGCCCGGGCCCGGCGGATCCGCCCAAACCGGGCAAACGTCCGCGCCGGTCGGCCAGGCTCCCGACCCGACGCCGGGCCAGCAAGCCGCCTCGACAACGCAGCCGGCTGCGGCAACGCCGGCACCACCCACAACCACAGACGCGACCGAAAACGTTTACCAACTGGGCATTTCGGCGGACCTGACCACGACCAACTACTGGGCGTACCTGGGACCCGACGGCACGATTTGGAACCTGTACGTGCTGGGCGGCGGCAAGCCCGTCCTGTACACGTACTCGGCGCAGCGGTTCGACTGGGTGCCGTCGCTGGCGGCGGATTTCCCGACGGCACTGGCGGAGGAAACCGTGGGCGGCCAGACCTTCTGGACCACCGAGGTTCCTCTGAAACAGGGGGTGAAGTGGAGCGACGGCAACGACGTCACCGCCGAGGATTTCGCCTTCACCGCGCATACGGCGGCCGAGCTGGAGCTCTCCGGCAACTGGCCGTCCATAGTGGACCCCGAGTTCTTCGACCATGCGGAGGCGCTGGACCCATACCGGCTCAAGATATTCTTCAAGCAAAAGCCGGGGCTGGCGCGCTGGCAGTTCGGCCAGGCCTTCATGCCCATCCTCTCCAAGGCGTATTGGGAGCCGGTGGTGGCGGAGGCCAAACAGGCGGGCGAGATTATCGAGCAGCAGAAAGCGCTGTACGCGCACGTTCCGGAGAACGAGCCGACGGCCGGGGGATTCGGATTCAGCAAGTGGGAGCGCGGCGCCTTCGCGGAAAAGGAACGGAACCCCGACTACTATTTCGCCGACAGCACGGTGACGCAGTACGCCAGCGGCGCGTACGCCGAATCCAAGCCGGGGGCCTACGAGTTTGCGGCATACGGCGCGCCGGGCGGCGACAAGACGCTGGAGTACACGACGGGGCCCTACGCGGACAGCGCCATCTACTCGATCTACGGAAGCCAGGACGCCACGGTGCTGGCCCTGAAAAAGGGCGACATCGACTTCATGCTGAACCCGCTGGGATTGTCGCGAGGCTTGCAGGAACAACTGGAGGGAGAGGACGGGCTGACCGTGATCGAAAATCCGTCCACCGGCGTGCGCTACCTGGGGTTCAACTTCCGCAGGGAACCGATGGACAATAAGGCGTTCCGCCAGGCGGTGGCGACGCTTATCGACAAGGAATTTCTGACCAGCACCGTATTGCAGGGCGTGGCCATCCCCATGTACACCATGGTGCCCGAGGGCAACGTGGCCTGGTACAACGCGGACGTACCGCTGATCGGGCAGGGGTTGAGCCGGGGCGAGCGTATCGCCCAGGCCGTGCAGATGCTCAAGGATGCCGGGTTCACCTGGGAGACGGAGCCCAGGATCAGCGAGGACGGCAGGTTCGTCGAGCAGCCGGGCGAGGGGTTGAAAATGCCCAACGGCGAGCCGGTTCCCGAGATGGACATCCTGGCGCCCAGTCCCGGCTACGATCCCTTGCGTTCCACCTTCGCCATCTGGATCGAGCGGTGGCTGAACGAGGTAGGCATTCCCGTGCGAGCCGACTTGACCGGGTTCAACCTGATCGTGGAAAAGGTGTTTGACCAGCAGGACTTCGACATGTGGATACTCGGCTGGAGGCTGACCCTCTATCCCGACTACCTGGAGGCGTTCTTCCACAGCCGGCATGCCGGTCTGGAGGGACACAACGCCGGGGGCTACAACAACCCTGAGTTCGACCGGCTGGCCGACCAACTGCTGGCGGAGACGGACGTGGAAACGGCGCGGCAGCAGGTCTTCGAGATGCAGGCGTTCCTGGCGGATGACCTCCCCTACGTGGTGCTGTTCGACACGCCGCTGGTGGAGGCCTACCGCAGCGACCGGATTACATACCCGTACACCGATTCGCTGGGCGGGCTGCAGAACGCCTCGGGGTTGACGACGCTGGTGCAGTTCAAGTAGTTGGCTCCGGTTAGGAACGCGTCGCTATGACAAGTTACCTGGCGCGGCGGGCCGGCCAGATGGTCCTGACCCTGTTCCTGATCGTCACGCTGACGTTCTTCCTGGTGCAAGCGCAGCCGGGGGACTACGCGACGTTCTATTCCCTCAATCCTGACATTCCCGCAGAGGCGCGGGAGCAGATTAAGGCGTCGTTCGGACTGGACAAGCCCCTGTGGCAGCAGTACCTGGTGCACATGAAAAACACGTTCACCGGGAACTTCGGCGTGTCTTTCGGCCACTATCCGCGCCCGGTGATGGAGGTGCTGGCGGAGCGGTTGCCGCGCACGGTGGTACTGTTTCTCTCGGCCACGGCGGTATCCTTCTACGTGGGGTTCTTTCTGGGCAAGGCCATCGCGTGGCGCAGGGGCGGCGTGCTGGAGTATGCGGCGACCATCTCGGGGGCGACGCTGTTCACGGCGTTTACGCCGGCGTTCGCGCTGATGATGATCTGGATCTTCGCGTTCAAGCTGGGGTGGCTGCCCGTGGGCAAGTTTCTGGACCCGCTGATCTGGCGGGGCGCGGAGGTGAGCGCCAACCACGTTTTCAGCTACATGCTGGCCACGGCGGCAGTCTTTATCGCATTCGCTTTTCTGACGCTGCTTGCGGCGCGGAAACTCGGCCGCCTGGGGACGGGGCGGATGCCGTTCCTGGTGATCGCGGGCGGAGCGGCGGTCATTCCCATCGTGTGGGCCTTCACGGGCGTGGGCTACCTGGCGCTGGACATCCTGCGGCACATGATATTGCCCATCGCCACGCTGACGCTGATCTCGTTTGCCGGGACGATGCTGCTGACGCGCAACAGCATGCTGGAAACGATGCGCGAGGACTACGTGATGGCGGCCCGGGCCAAGGGGCTGCCCGAAAAGGTGGTGCGGGACAGGCACGCGGCGCGCAACGCCCTGCTCCCGGTGATTACCAGCCTGGTGTACAGCCTGATTTTCGCCATCGACGGCAGCGTGATCATCGAGGGCGTTTTCTCGTGGCCGGGCACCGGCATGACGCTGCTGGAGGCGGTGCGCTCGGAGGACCTGCCCCTGGTGATGGGATCGATGGTATTCATCGGCCTGTTCTCGCTGCTGGCCCACGTGATAGTGGACGTACTGTACGTGTACCTTGACCCGAGGATTCGTTACCAGTGATTGAGCGGCCGCCAAATCAGCCGCCGCCGGCGGGCGAGGGCGTATCCCTGTTCGGAGACGCGCCGGAGATTGACCTGAGCCGGGGGCGAGTGGACCTGACGCTGGTGCGCTTGCGGATGGCGTGGCGGACACTGCGGGACGGTTGGGCGGTGTTCGTGGAGAGCCGCATCGGTGTGCTGTCGCTGGCGATCATCGCCGTATTCGCGCTGATGGCGTTCTCGCACCCGATACTCATGGCGACGGTGTGGGAACCCGACGTGTACGACCCGGTAACGGGCTACGCCTTCGACCGGTTTGACCATCCGGCGCCGCCCAACTGGAGGCATCCGCTGGGCACGGACTCGCTGGGGCGAGACATTCTTAGCCAACTGCTGTTCAGCGCGAAGTCGGAGTTCATCCTGGGGATCACGGCCGCGCTGGTGACGGTGGGCATCGCAACCACGGTGGGCGCAGTCGCCGCCTACTACGGCGGGCTGGTGGACTCGCTGCTGATGCGGCTGGCGGACCTGATCATCGCGCTGCCGGGGATCTCGCTGCTCATCGTGCTGAGCGCGCTGTTCAACCTGAACCTGTTCTACCTGGCGCTGATCATCGGCGTGCTGGGCGGCTTCGGGGGCACGGCCATCATCCTGAAATCGCAGGCTTTGAGCATCCGGGTCAAGCCCTACATCGAGGCAGCGCGGGCGGCCGGCGGGAGCCACTTTCACGTCATATTCGTGCACATCATTCCCAACCTGTTGCCGCTGTCGCTGCTGTACATGATGTTCACGGTGACGGGGGCCATATTTGCCGAGGCGGTGCTGTCGTTCCTGGGCTTGCTGGACATCAGGATGAGTTGGGGCATCATGATCCACACAGCCAACGTGGGCGGGTACCTGCTGAGCGGCGCCAATTACTGGTGGCTGGTTATTCCCGCCGGGGCGTCCATCACCCTGTTGTGCAGCGCGTTCTACCTGGTGGGGCGCGCCCTGGACGAGGTGGTGAACCCCAGGCTGCGGCGACACGACGGGTGATGCCTATGACCACCGCAGACACCGAACCCGTCCTGAAGGTCGTTGACCTCTCGCTGTCGTACCTGACGCGACAGGGGCCGTTGCAGGCGGTGCAGTCGGTGAGCTTTGAGCTGGGGCGCGGCCAGTCGCTGGGGCTGGTGGGCGAATCGGGCTGCGGCAAGACATCCATCGCCAACTGCCTGATGCGGCTGCTGCCCGACAACGGCCGGCTGACGTCGGGGCAGATTCTGCTGGACGGGCAGGACCTGGTGCCGCTGTCCGAGGAGGAGATGCGCCATTTCCGCTGGGGACAAATGGCAATGGTGTTCCAGGCGGCGATGAACGCCCTGGACCCGGTGTACCGCGTGGGGCAGCAGGTAGTGGAGGCCATCGAGGCGCACGGCGTGGAGGTAACGACCGCCGGGGCGCGAGAGCGGGTGGCGCGACTGTTTCGCATGGTGGGGCTGGACCCGCAGTTGATGGAAAGGTATCCCCACGAGTTCAGCGGCGGGATGCGCCAGCGGGCGGTGATTGCCATGGCGCTGGCGTGCGACCCGTCCGTCATCATCGCCGACGAGCCGACCACGGCGCTGGACGTAATCGTGCAGGACCGGCTGCTCAGAGAGCTAAAGGGGGTGCAGCGGGAACTGAGCATGAGCATGATCTACATCAGCCACGACATCGGCGTGGTGGCGGAGGTCACCGACCGGATCGGCGTGATGTACGCCGGTCGCCTGGTGGAGTTGGGCGACACCGCCGACGTATTCGGCGCACCGATGCACCCTTACACGGCGGCGCTGATGTCGTCGTTCCCGAGCATCAGCGGAGAGAAACATGAGCTGGAGACGCTGCCGGGGGAGCCGCCCAACCTGGCGAACCCACCGGCGGGGTGCCCGTTCCATCCCCGGTGCGCGTACGCTACGGAGGAATGCCGGGAGGAGTTTCCAGCGCAGGTACAGCGAGGGAGCCGGTGGACGGCCTGCTGGCATCCGCTGACCGACATGGCAGGGGTGGGGCAGTGAGCAATCCAGGTAGCGCGCCGCTGGTCGCCGTGGACGGACTGACCAAGCGTTTCCCCATCGCCGCCGGGCTGTTTCGCAAGCCGACGAGCTTCATTCATGCGGTGGATGACGTGTCGTTCCGGCTGGGCGGCAGCGAGAGCCTGGGGTTGGTTGGCGAGTCGGGTTGCGGCAAGACGACCGTGGGCAAGCTGCTGGTCAAGTTGCTGGAACCTACCGGTGGGAACATTACCTACCGGTTCCCGGCGCCGGCCGTGGGCGGACACCTGGCCGGCTCGGTGGAGGCGTCGAACATCAGGGGACGGCAGTTGCGGGTGTTCCGACGGCAGGCGCAGATGATTTTCCAGGACCCGTATGAGTCGATGAACCCGCGACGCACGGTGTACGACACCATCGCGGAGCCGCTGGCGGTGCAGGGAATCGGCGACGTAGTGGGCCGCCTGGACCGGGTCTCGGAGATACTGAATCTGGTGGGGCTGACGCCGGCCGGGGCGTTCCTGTTCCGCCGGCCGCACGAACTTTCCGGCGGGCAGCGTCAACGAGTGGCGATTGCGCGGGCGCTGGTGATCGGGCCGTCGTTCGTGGTGGCTGACGAACCGACGTCCATGCTGGACGTGTCGAGCCGCACGGGAATCATGTCGCTGATGCAGGAGTTGGCGGAACGGCTGGGCATCGCGTACCTGTACATCACGCACGACCTGGCGGTGGCGCGGTATATGTGCCACCGGATCGCGGTGATGTACCTGGGCAAGATCGTGGAAATGGCGGAGACGGAGGAACTGCTGCGCAATCCCCTGCATCCGTACACCCGGGCCCTGCTGTCGGCGGTGCCCAGTCCTGATCCCATGCGCCGGCGCGAGCCGCCGAACATCGAAGGGGACCTATCACTGCCGATAGACCCGCCGGCACGGTGCCGTTTCTACGACCGCTGCCCGATGGCTACGGAGCGGTGCGCGAACAGTCCGCATCCGCCGGCCGAGGAGAAGGCTCCGACCCACTGGGTTGCCTGCTACGAGGCGTGAGGGAAATCCTGGCGGTTGGTCGGGGGAGTGATGTTTCGATTGGCTGGCTCCTTTGGGGTTTGAAATTGGCGAGAGGCAGGTTCTTCGCATCGTTGTCAGCATACGGCCGGGTTGGGTACGCAACTATTTGTCCCTACTTTTTCGTGTACTCGGTGCGCCGTAGGACGCACTTGCGCGCGGGCACGGACTGTCCCGGTGGACACCAGAAGGCTGCGCCGGTGGGGCGTTAGGTCGTTAAGCGGCGTTAGCCCACGTGGGCCGGTTGCGATTTTAGACTGACGGGTTTGGCCGTCGATGCTGGGAATCTGCCTCTCTATGGATTGGGATGGAACGTACGTTTTGCCTAGACGTGATTAGGATATACGTTCGGTTGGATGGTGTCAAGGGGTGATTACGTCTTGCCGGGCCGTGGGACTGTGGCCGGCTGCTAGGCTTGAACGTCGCGCAGGCGGCGGAGTCGGTCTTCCAACTCGCGGACGCGGGCTTCAGCAGTGTCGGCGCGGGCTTCGGCGGCGTTGGCGCGGGCTTGTTCGCTGTCGGCGCGAGCCAGCTGGTCGGCATAGGTGAGGATGGGCCGGTTGGTGGCCGGGTCGTAGAACGCCAGCACGCCGGCCTCCCATCGGAGGTGCAGGTTGAGGACGGGGCTGTAGCCCTGCAAGCTGCCGTCCGCCAACTCGTCAATCCGCATTGGCTGATAAGCGTTACCCACCAGCAGGTCGCCGGCCAGCCGGGTCCCGTGATGCTGCCCAGTCTGGTCAAAGCGCCAATACTCGGGTATTCCCATGCGGGCGTAGTCGTCTCGTTTCGCCCCGGTATCCGTGCCCCCGGTGCTCGCCGAGGCCACTTCCAGGACGAAGTCCGGCGGCTTGCCCTGCTCGGAGATGATGTAACCGTTGGTGTCCCGGTACAACTCCGGGTCCACGCCAAAGGCGACCATCAGGTCGGGATAGCGTGCCAGGTCGCGGAAAGTGCCGGGTTCGACGATAATCCAGCGGTCGGCGGTTACCAAGGTGGTTGGCAAGTTGCCCAGGTGCTGGATCAGGTGGTGAGCGTGGCCGGGATCGAACAGTTGGTCATATTGAGTCACTTCGTCAGGCTCTCGTTCGGGTATGTCCGGCAGCCGGAAGCGGTCCGGAGTCTGGCGGATGTTGGCAATGGTATTGGGTTTGGCGGTGGTCATATCACACCTGGCGGCCGGGGCTGGCGGCGCGCTTTGGCTCCCGGAAAGACGTTATGCTACGGGCAGTATTCTACCTCACTTTACCACTCACGGTTTAGCGAATGGCTGTGAGGTCGATGGGACTGCGGCCGGCTATTCCCGGCGGCGTTCCTCGCGCATGGTGATGAGGGCCAGCGGGATTGATGAGACCGCCACCAGCAGCAGGGCGGGAGCGGCGGCGCGGGCGAAGAATGCTTCCTCGGCGGCGGCCCAGATGGAGGACGCGAGAGTGGTGAATCCGATGGGGCTGAGGATGAGAGTGGCGGGCAGTTCCTTCATGGTGAGGAGGAACACCAGCGCGGCGCCGGTCAGGATGCCGGGCCGGATCAGCGGCAGGGTGATGGTAAGCAGCACGGTGAGCGGCCGCTTGCCCAGGCTGCGGGCGGCGTCCTCAAACTCCGGGCGCACCTGCACCAGGGACGCGCGCAACGCGCCGACGGCTGCGGGCAGGAACAGGGTCACGTAAGCCACGGCCAGCATGGCCAGGGACTGGTAGAGCCAAGGCGCGTAGTTGGCGCCGAAATAGACCAGGCCTAACGCGATGACGATGCCGGGCAGCGCGAAGCCGACGAATCCCAGGCGTTCCAACCAACGACTGAACTGGCCCGGGTAACGTATCGCCAGCACCGCGATGGGCGCGGCGCAAATCACCGTGAGGACCGCGGCCAGGGCGGAAACGCCCACCGAGTTGGCCGCCGCCCGCCAGAGCAGCAGCAACGGTTCGCCGGCCGCGACGCCCCGGACGGTCCAGTACACGAGCACGGCCACCGGCAGGCCGAGGGACACAAATGCCACCACGCCGCAATAGACCAGGGCCGGCCAGCGCCAGGAGCCCAGCGGCACCGGCTGGGGCAGTCGGGCCGCGCCGCCGCCGCTGAGGTAGTAACGACCGCCGCCGGCGTTGCGGGCGGTATGCTCACCCCACACCACCACCAGCGCGAGGGCGATCAGCCCCAGCGACCAGGCTGCGGCCAGGGTGCGGTTGAGGGCCGCGCCGTACTGGATGAAGATGCTCCACGTGAACGTTTCGTAGCGCATCATGGCCACCGCACCGAAGTCGCTCAGCGCATACAGGGCGGTGAGCAATCCGCCGGCGAGGATGGCCGGGCGCAGCATGGGCAGGGTCACGCTTCGAAAAGTCTGCCACCGGGTCCGGCCCAACGCGCGGGCGGACTCTTCGAGGGAGGTGTCCATGTTCCACAGGGAAGCGCGGATCGGAAGCAGCACGTAAGGAAAACTGATGATGATCAGCGTGAAGGCGGCACCGGGGAACCCGTAGATGCTGGGAATGCGGTCGATGGCTAGGGAAAACGGAGCAAAAGCCGCCTCCAGCCAACCCTGGAGGATGCCGCGCGGCCCCAAGCCCACCGCGATGGCGAATCCCACGATGTAAGACGGAAGCGCCAGGGGGAGCATGGTGACCACGCGCCAGAATCCGCGAGCGGGCAGGTCGGTGCGGACGGTGAGCCAGGCCAGCGGCGCGGCGATGGCGATACAGCCCAGCATCACGGCGGCCATCAGCGCCACGGTGCGCCACACTACCCATAGAGTCCGGGGGCGGAAAATCAGGTCGATGGCCTCGGAGCCGGCGCCCAGGGTGCGCAGGACGAGATAAACCGGCGCGGTCAGCAGGAGGACGGCGATGACCAGTCCCGGGATCCAGATTATTGCGGGTGGGCGGGCCGTGCCCTCAAATAGCCAAGCCGACGGGGACCGGGGGATGGCTACGGACAGCTTTATGGACACACCCTACGTGAGTTCCTCGGGATCGGCCGGGCGCACAATGATTTGCCGCGCCACATTGTAGCCGATGGAGATGCTGTCCACTTCGGTCTGCACCTGCATCACGCCCAGGTAAGGCATGGCTTCCAGCAGGGTCATGCGACGACCCGGCACCAGGCGGGCGCCGTCCAGGAATTGCAAGAGTTGGGAATCTTCTTCCGGCACCCGGTCAACCACGTATGAGACGCCGTCGGTGGCGTTGTCCAGCGTGACCGCCCCCGGCGTGGCTCCCGGTGAGCCATTGCCCGGAATCGGCCAGCCAAAGGGCGAGTGGGTGGGATGGCCCAACCGCTCCATCAGCTTGGCTTCCAGGGCAGGGGACATGCCGTGCTCCAGTTGGTGCGCCTCGATGTGGGCTTCGTGAAGTTCCATGCCGAGAAGCCGCACCACCAACCACTCTGCCAGCCGGTGACGGCGGGCGATGCTTTCGCCTTCCGTGGTTCCCCGGTCGGTGAGACGGATGCGCTTGTCGCTCCCGATGTCAACCAGGCCCTGCTTCTCCATGCGGCGCAGCATCCCGGCGACGGAGGGCACGGAGGTGCCCAGCCCCTCGGTGGGAGGCAGTTGGCGCAACGCTTCGGTCAGCCCGGTCAACGTGGGGACTTCGGAGTCCTCCCACATCTTGTAGAGCGAAAGGAGGTAGTTCTCCGTGACCGGCGACAGGCGTTCGGGTGCGTTGGAGGTTTCCGACTGAGCGTTGGTGTCGGACCTGGATTTTCGAGGACGCGCCACGTTATTTCCCAGCACACTTACAGGATAATGCCGGGATTATACCGCAACGAAGCAGCAATTGCTCGACCCGGGGTCAACACTACGCGGCGTTCAGATTTTCCATATATTCGGGGGCGTTGAAAAAGGCGCGCCCGGCGATGAAAGGCAGCAATCTGTGTCCTTCGCGCGGGGAAACGGCGACCCGGGTTCCGGTGTCGAGGTGGGCGATGTGGGACATCATCACGCGCACGCGGCTGCCGGAGGCCAGTTGAACCCAGTAGATGTTGAAGGCTCCCAGGAACTCCTTGCCGACCACCAGGCCGGCGCCGTTCTCGTCCGGCACGATGTCCACACAGTCGGGGCGCACCATCACTTGCAGTTCACGGTCGCCGGGCCATGGCGTAGGCCAGAACGAGGGCCAGGGGGTCCGTCCAACCTCGCTGACCAGATAGTCTCCTTCCTGCCAAGCCGGCAGGAAATCGGCCGCGCCAAAGAACTCCGCCGCGAACCTGGTATCCGGGTTGTGAAAGACTTCCTCGGGGGTTCCGAACTGCTCAATGCGGCCCTGGTTCATCACCGCGACGCGGTCGCCGAGTTGCATGGCCTCTTCCTGGTCGTGGGTGACGCAGACGGCGGTGGCCTTGCGCTCTTTCAGTATCGCCCGCACTTCCGCGCGCAGCTGTTCCCGGAGTCCGCGGTCGAGGCTGGAGAACGGCTCGTCCATGAGGATCAGGTCGGGCGCCGGGGCCAGGGCCCGGGCCAGGGCGACGCGCTGCTGCTGGCCGCCGGAAAGCTGGTGCGGGTAACGGCTGTCGTAGCCCTCCAGGTTGACCAGCCGGAGTGCATCGGCAATAGTCTCCTTGCGGTGGGCGTTTTTGGGCAGGCCGAACGCGACGTTCTGCGCCACGGTAAGGTGGGGGAACAGGGCTCCGTCCTGGAACACCATGCCGACGCGACGCTGCTCGGGGCTGTCGTTCACCCCCGGCCCGGACACGATGCGATTGCCAATCCGGATACTGCCGGAATCCGGGCTGTCGAAACCGGCGATCAGCCGCAGCGTGGTGGTTTTGCCGCATCCGCTGGGGCCGAGGAGACAGAGGATTTCGCCATGCTCCAGGTGCAGGTCAAGATCATCGACGGCCACGACATCACGAAACGCTTTGCACAGCCCCCGCAAGGTCAAGGCATAGCGCCCAGACATTGCGTCCGTGCCTGCCGACTGGTTTTGCCCGTTAGAAGACGCTAATCGCATTTTACGTGTGCATGCTGAATAGTTTTGAATGCCAATAGAAAACGCGGGTCAGTCTATCTAGCCGCGATGCGGTTGTCAACGCTTTGGGGAACACCCGGCGGGGTCTTTACAAAACTTATTGGCTGTGGCCGGTAATGGCTCAACCCTGTATCCTGTCGGAGTCATTACGCTACGCGACCTATAGCGGGGTGAGTCATGCCGGAAAAGGCCATCGGCAGTGCCACACCGGTCAGGCTATGCGCCATATTGGCTTTGCTGGCGGCGATGCTGGCGACCGTGTTGGCCTGCACCGGGCCGGAGCCGACGCCGGTTCTCACCACGCCAGCGTTATCCGACGTGGCCCGGTCGCCCACCGAAGCGCCCATACCGCCGGTTCCTACGGCAACCCCAACTTTGATGCCCACAACGACGGCTGAGCCGCCTAGTCCTGCTGCCACGCTCACTCCAACCCCAACTCCCACAGCTACGCCGGCGCCGACCAACACTCCGCAACCGACGCCAACCAGTACGCCGCTCCCGACCCATACGCCCACGCCCACGGCCACCCCGGTTCCACCGACCAGTACGCCGTCACCCACGGCTACGGCGGTTCCACCAACAGCAACGCCGCGTCCTACCAGTACGCCAGCGCCGGCGCTGCCAACCGTCTCTCTCACCGACCTGGAGCACGTGGCGTGGCTTGAACAGAACAAACCGGCCCTGGCGAATCAACTCAAAGCCCTGCCGTGGGTTTCCGACGGCGTTGACGATAGCGAGCGCGAGGCCGCCGAGGCTCTGATTGAGGCCGCCGTGTGGTATCCGGTTTCCTTCAGCGCGTTACTGGAAAAACCCTGGGTTGGCGACAGCATCACCCAACATGAAACCACAGCGATCAGAAGGATACGTTGGGCCGCCAAGGACGCCCCCGAATTGGCCCAGGAGATATTGCAAAAGTCGTGGGTACAGGACGGAATTGCCAGGGACGAAGCGGCAGTAATCTACTACCTTTATTGGACCGTCCGCGCGGAAGATGAGACTCTGCAACAGGCGGTCGTTGAAAAGGCTATCGAAATTCTGGCGATGCCGTTCCTGGACACCGTGGAGAGTCCCGACGCGCTGGCGGTGCGTTCGCTGGAGCGGTTCGAGGATGCGGGATCGGAAGCCTTCCTGGAGCTCATGTCCCACCCCACGCTCGGCGACGGCATCACAGACGAGGAAGCCAAGACCGTCGTCCTGCTGGGCGCTACCAACGAGAAGAAGCCGGAATCCGTGCCCGTACTTCTTGACGGAAACGGCGTTTACAGAGAAGAGCGGACTATCGATCTTCCCTACTCCGGCGAAACACTGCTCGCCGTCATCCGCCTGCGCAACCGGGTGAACGACAACATGAACAGACTGGAGCATGCCGTTCGCAGCGCCGAGGGTTTCATGGGCGAGTCGCTGACCACCAACTACGTCGCCTGGTACTTTGACGAAGCAACGTCATCCCCCACAACTCCCGGGACCAACTACCAAGCGCACATAACCTCGAAACCTTACTTCGATGATCCTAATGATGACCGTTGGTCCAACACGCCGCTCCACATCGCGCACGAAGTCGGCCATTACTATTGGACGGGCAGCAGCAACCAACGCTGGATCAGGGAAGGCGGCGCGGACCTGTTGGCTTACCTGTCTGAGAACGACCGCAGCGGGAGGCCGATAGAATCCCACCGCTCAGAATGCACCTTTTTCGACAACATCAGCGAGTTGGAAGCCGCTGACCCGGAGCGAGGAACCGACCAATACAGATGCTACTACGCGTTGGGATCCAGGCTGTTCGTTGACCTATACCACAGTTTGGGCGCAGACACTTTCGAGCAAGGGTTCCGCAGCCTCTACTTGAAACGCCTACAGGACGACCCTTACGACGACTGCGAAGGCACCGGGCTGGGCATCTGCCACGTGGAGGCGGCGTTCCGGGCGGGGGCGTCGGACGACGTCGCCGGAAGGGTGGACGAGGTGCTGGACCGCTGGTACGGGCCTCGACCCTGAGCTTCCTAGGGGGACACGCTAACGCGGCTTTTCGCCGTGGTGCAGGGCGACGCCGCCCAAGCCGAGACGGCGGTAGCCTACGTTGACGAGGCCGGCCTGTCGGTACACTTCGGCGAGGCCTTCGGCGGTGAGGAAGTAGTCCACGCTGCTGGGCAGGTAGGTGTAGGCGGTGCGGTCGCCGGCGACGACCTGACCCATCAGCGGCACGAACCGGTGGAAGTACAGGCGGCCCAGGGCAGCGCGGATGCCCGGCGGCATGGGGGTCAGCTCCAGGGTGGTCACTCGGCCGCCGGGAGACACTACCCGCGCCATCTCGGCGATGGCGGCTGGCACGTCGGCCATGTTGCGCAGGCTGAACCCGGCGGTGGCGCAGACGAAGGCGTTGTCGGGGAAGGGGAGTTGCAGGGCGTCGCCCATGATGAAAGACGTAGAGGCCGTGCATTTGTCGCTCGCTGCCGGTTTGTTGGCCGCGATGGTCAGCATTTCCGATAGCAGGTCAACGCCGACGGCGCGGTCGATGCCGGGGCAGCGCGCCAGCGCGAAGGCCAGGTCGCCGGTGCCGGTGGCTACGTCCAGCGCGGCTCCTTGCAGCCCGGCGGCGGTGAACCGGGCCGTCTCGCGTTTCCAGCGGTGATGCAGGCCGCCGGTCATCAGCGAGTTCATCAGGTCGTAGCGCGGCGAGATGCGGGCGAACATCTCCGCCACGTACTGCCGCTTGTCGTCCCCGCGCAGGTGAGCCATGGCGCGCTATCGGGCTGCGGAGCGATAGTGCAGCATCACCACGCCGTCATCAAAGGATTGGGTCGCGATCAGTTCCAGGCGGGTTGGCGGTGGATTACCGTCCGCCGGAGGCGCATCTGCGACTTTCGCGGAACGACGTTGCGGGGAGAACAGTGGAACGCCGCTTCCCAGGATGGTTGGCATCACATGGATCATGTACTCGTCGATCAGGCCGGCGCGGCGGAACTGCTCGGCCAGGTCCGCGCCGCCGAGCAGCCAGACCATGCCCTCGTACCGGGACGCCACGTCTCTGACGAAAGCGATGGGGTCGCCCTGCACAAACTGCACGTCATGGGGGTTGTCATCCGGCGGGTGGCCGGTGAAGACATAGACGGGCTTATCGGCAAAGAGCCACTGATCGAAGCCTATCGCCTGGTCGTAGGTGCGCCGGCCCATCACCAGCGCTTGGACTCCGGCGTAGAATGCCTCGTAGCCGTAGTCGTCGGTTTCGCTGTCCGGTAGCCAGTCCACGCCGCCGTCAGCGTCGGCGATAAAGCCGTCCAAGCTGGCGGCAACCTGGTAGATGATGGTGGGCATGGGGTTATCGTTCCCGGTCGCGGTACTGCATATCGTCGGGCAGGCGGTCGGCGATGCCCAGGGACACCAACGCGCGTTGCACCACGAACCGCACCACGCCGTCGATGTCCAGCGGTTTCAGGTAGAAAGGCGGCTCCGGCGGCAGGATGGTCGCGCCCATGCGGGAGAGGGTCAGCATGTTTTCCAGGTGGATGGCGTGCAGGGGCGTTTCGCGGGGGATGAGCGTCAGGGGCCGGCGTTCCTTGAGCGTAACGTCGGCGGCGCGCAGCAGCAGGTTGGGGGTCAGGCCGTGGGCCAGCGATGCCACGGAGTTCATGCTGGCCGGCGCGATGACCATGCCGGCCGTGGGGAAGGTGCCGCTGGCGATGGGAGCGAACAGGTCGCTGACGGCGTACTGCGTGAAGTGAGGATGCTCAACCCAGCGGGCGACGGCGTCGTTGTAGGACTCATCCAGCTCTTCGTGCCAGACCATGCGAGCCGCGTTGGACGCCACGGTGACTACCGGGGTCTCCCGTTCCAGCAATGCGTCCACCAGCTCACGGGCGATTACGGACCCGCTGGCGCCGGTGATGCCGACGATGACGGGGCTGGCTACCATGGCAGAAACCCCTCAAAGGGCGGGGCCACCGCCAGTATGGTAAAGCCCAGCAACTGGGTTGAGATGTACTTGTTGAAGGCGAAGGCTTTGCCGATTTTCGCCGGCTCGCCCGACTTGACCATGTTGTTTTCGTACACCAGCAGGATGACCGCCACCATCCAGCCAATGAAGTAAAACACGTTCAGGTCCAGCCAGATGCCCACGGCCAGCAGCGCCGCCGCCGACAGGCTGTGCAGAACGCGGGTGGTGCGGATGGCGTTGCGGACACCGAACCGGGACGCGATGGATTTGATGCTGTTGGCCCGGTCGAAGTCGTAGTCCAGGGTGCCGTAGATGGTCTCGAAGCCGCCGGCCCACATCATCACGGCGAAGGTGATGAGCACGGGCTGCCAGTCCCACTGGCCGGTGACGCCGATCCACGCGCCGGTGGGGGCGATGGACAGCGCGAAGCCCAGCATGAGGCTGCACAGCCAGGTGTAATACTTGGCAAAGGAGTACAGCACCACGTAGGCAGCGGCCACGGGCGACAGCATTAGGGCCAGGGGGTTGAGCTGCCACGCGGCGATGAAGAAAATCGCCGCGCCGCCCGCCGCCATCGCGCCGACTTCCAGCGGTTTCAGGATGCCAGCGGGTATGTGGCGGCCGGCCGTGCGGGGGTTCCGGGCGTCTTCGCGGGCGTTGATGATGCGGTTGGCGGACATGCCCAGGGTGCGGACACCCAGGAAGGCCAGCGTGATCCAGATGAAGGCGTGCCAGCCGGGCCAGCCGCCGCTGCCCGAATAGTGGGACGCCAGCGCCATGCCGATGTAGCCGAAGGGCATCGCAAACAGCGATTCCGACACGTTGATGGCGTTGAGGTAGTGCGGAACTTTGACTGCAACCGCACGGAGGGGGCCGGAATGCGCGGGAGCGTTCTGCATAGCGCCCTAATGGTAGCATACCGGTGTCGCTGCCCCGCGCGACACGGTCCGCCGGCCAGTTGAACCCTAGCGCAGGTTGGCCGGCGGGATGATGTCGCTGAGGCCGAGTTCGGCCCACCGCTGGGAGACCTGCTGGCGGATCTCGGGACTCATTTCGATGTCGGGCGGCCATTCCCGGTGGTAGCCTTCCTGGGGCCCTTTGCGCGTGGCGTCGATGCCGACCTTGCTGCCGAACCGGGGCGTCGGCGACGCCACGTCGAGGTCGTCGATGGGGCCGTCCACCAGCACCAGGTCGGTGGCCGGGTTGATGTTGTTGGCGACGCGCCAGGCGACTTCCGACGGGTTCTGCACGTCCACGAAATCGTCCACTACCACGATCACCTTGGTGAGACTGAGCAGGCCCAAGCCCCACAGGCCGTACATAACCTTGCGGGCGTGGCCGGGGTACTCCTTTTTCATGGACACGAGCACCAGGTTGTGGAAAATACCCTCGGCCGGCATGTTGACATCCACCACCTCGGGCAGGATCAGCTTGATGAGGGGCAGAAAGACGCGCTCGGTGACCTTGCCCATCCAGTAGTCTTCGGTGGGCGGCCGGCCTACGAAGGTGGTGGGGTAGATTGGATTCTGGCGGCGGGTGATGGTCTCGACGTGGAACACCGGGTACGGTTCGGCCAGGGAGTAGTAGCCGGTGTGGTCGCCGAAGGGCCCTTCGGTGCGTTCCTCGCCGGGGGTGACGTAGCCTTCCAGGACGATTTCGGCGTGGGCGGGCACCATGAGGTCAACGCTCACCGCCGGCGTCAGTTCCACGCCGGCGTCGCGGATGAACCCGGCCAGGGTCATTTCGTCCACTTCCGGGGGTAGCGGCGCGGAGCCGGTCCAGATTGACGCGGGGTCGCCGCCCAATGCCACCGCAACTTCGAGCCTCTCGCTGCTGGCCCGGTAGTGGCGAGCGCCTACCTTGTGGGTCTGCCAGTGCATGCCGGTGGTGCGGGAGTCGAACACCTGCATGCGGTAGATGCCGTAGTTCTGCGTGCCAGTCTCGGGGTCCTTGGTAATCACCAGGGGGAGGGTGATGTACGGCCCGGCGTCCTCGGGCCAGCACTTGATGATAGGCAGGCTGTGGAGGTCAACGTCCTCGCCGGTGAGCACCACTTCCTGGCAGGGAGCGTTGCGGACGGTGCGGGGCTGGTACGCGCCGATGTGGGCCAGCCGTCCCAGGGTGCGCAGCTTGTTCATCAGGCCCTGGGGCGGACCGCCCAGCGCCAGGTCGATCATGGATTCAAGGCGAGCGGCCAGGTCGTTGGCGTCGTCCACTTCCAGCGCCCAGTTCATGCGCCGCTCGGCGCAGAAAAGGTTGACAGCGACGGGCATGTCGTGGCCGATGACGTTTTCAAAGAGCAGCGCCGGCCCGTCGGCCCGCATCAGGCGGTAAGCTATCTCGGTGATCTCCAGCTCGGGACTGACCGGGGCAGAAATACGGCGCAAATCCCCGTTGCTTTCCAGGAAAGCGAGGAATTCGCGCAGGTCTTGGTACGGCATTTTGAATCAGCCGAGCGGCGCGGCGCGGCAATCAGCGGGAACAGATACCGGCAGGCCGGCGCTCGGCCTGCCGGCTACGCCGGGGGCGTCAGGAGTTGCGCATCTGCGAGAAGCAGTCGCTGCAGTAAACCGGGCGGTCGCCGCGCGGTCGGAACGGTACCGTGGCGTCCACACCGCAGTTGCTGCACACGATGGGGAAGGATTCCCGGGGGCCGCCGAAGCCGCCGCCTCCACCGCCGCCGTAGTTGTCCCTGGGCTGCCCGCGCCGGGCGTTGCGGCAGGACTGGCAGCGCTTGGGGTAGTTGGTGAACCCGCGGGATTGATAGAATTCCTGTTCGCCAACTGTGAAAAGAAACTCTGCGCCGCAGTCGCTGCATTCCAGAGTCATGTCTGATAGAGCCACGATTTCCCTCCAATGGGGTTGGTGATCACGATGCACACTGTTTTGGTCGGATTCGTCGGGCAAAGCGATTTCCAATACCCAAGGAAGATGGACCTGCGCAACTTGTACTGCATTCACTATACTGGCAACCTCTCGCACAAGCAACGACTTTGGCGCGAGATTTGTACCGTTAATCGCCGGGGCTGCCTAATCCTCGACCTCCACGATCATCTCGATCTCGATGGGCATGCCGCCGGGCAGGGTCGCCATGCCGACGGCGGAGCGGGCGTGCCGGCCCTTGTCGCCGTAGAGTTCGATGAGCAGGTCGGACGCGCCATTGGCCACCCGGGGCGGGTCGGCGAAGTCGGGCGCGGAGTTGACCATGCACAGCAGCTTGACGATGTGGCTCACCTTGTCCAGGTCGCCGATGGCGCCTTTGAGGTTGGTGAGCAGGTTCAGCATGGTCTGGCGGGCGCAGTCGTAGCCCTGTTCGACGGTCAGATCCGTTCCCAGCTTGCCGGTGTGCAGCAGCCCGCCGCCGGGCAGGCCCGGCCCGGTGCCGGAAAGGAAAACCAGGTTCCCGGTCTTTACGAAGGGGATGATGTTACCGGCTCCCGGAGCCCGGGGCGGGGGCAGCTCGAGGCCCAGCTCTTTCAGCTTGTTTTCAATCTCAGGCATGAAACTCTCCTCATTCAGGCGTTACGCGCCAATTGAACCGATGGGCGTTCCGGCGCTACGCAGATTATAACGGCTCGGCGGGAATGGGGTAGCATGTTGGCAGTCGGCAGCCGCTACGAGATTGCCACGAATACCCATCGGCATTTTCTCAATGACAGTCCAAAGATGTCGTAGAATGGCGTTGCCCGTTTTATTCACTGTAAGGAGATCTACGCATCGGAACGAGAGTCAAGCACCTGACCAAGGAGTTACTGCCATGATCATCGACACTCATACCCACGTGGTCAGCAGCGACAGGACCGCGCACCCGCTCCATCCCGACGCGACGGGGTGGTCGCTGGAGGTCAGCAACAACGTGGAGGACCTGATCGCAGAGATGGACGCGGCCGGGGTGGAGTGCGCCACCCTGGTGCAGCCCAACGGAACGTACGGCCTGGACAACTCCTACCAGTGCGACAGCGCGGTGCAATACGCACCGCGCACGGTGGCCGTGGGCATCCTGGATCCGGCGGCCTCGGACGCGGCGGATTTGCTATCGTACTGGACCAACGAACGCGGGATGTGGGGCGTGCGGCTGCAAAGCCGGGCCGAACCCGACGATCCTCGCTGCGACGCGCTTTGGGAACGCGCCGCGTCGCTGGGCGTCCCCGTCTCCATCGGCGGCGGAGGCACGGCGGACCGGGTGAACCGGATGCGGAACATCGGGGCGCGGCATCCCAACGTCCGGTTCGCGCCCGACCACTTCGCCGGCTGGAGCGGCTCCGACGACAAGGCCGGCATGACCGCCGCGCTGGAGGAACTGGCCACGCTGCCCAACGCACACCTGCGCTATTCCAGCACCAGCCTCGGCCCCTACGCCGACCTGGACGCGGACGGCAAGGATCTGTTCCGCCGGGTGATCGAGGCGTTCACGCCGCGGCGCATGATGTGGGGTTCCAACTTCCCGTCGTCGCGGGTGGGCGGTTTCGCGGGGCAGGTGACGCTGGGCAAGACGGCGCTGCCGTGGCTGTCGGCCGAAGATCTGGACTGGATGATGGGCGGGGCCGCCGCCACGTTCTGGCCGATGCTGAAAGCGCCGGACGGCAATTAGAACAGAGACAAGAGTCGAGAGAGGTTAACCGTATGGCTGCAGAACCCGTGAACATTTTCGAGTACGAAGAGATTGCCAGGGAGCGCATCGAGAAGGGGCATTACGACTTCATCGCCGGGGGCGCGACCGATGAGATTACCATCCGGCGCACCCGGGCGGTGTACGACTCCATCATGCTGCGGCCGCGCATGATGGTGGACGTGGACCAGCGCAGCATGGCGACCACCGTGCTGGGGCAGGAGATCTCGCTGCCCCTGATGCTGGACCCGGCCGGCAACCACGGGGCGGCGCATCCGGAGGCGGAGATCGCGTCGGTCAAGGCGGCGGGGGCGGCCGGCACGCTGATGGTGCTCAGCTCCCACGCCGCGCGGACGCTGGAGGACGTGTCGGCGTCGGCCACCGGGCCGCTGTGGTTCCAGCAGTATTTCTTCAAGGACCGGGGCCTGACGCTGGAGATGGCGGCCCGCGCCGAGGAAGCCGGGTATTCGGCCATCTGCATGACGCTGGACGCCAAGATCAAGCCCAAGCGTGAGCGCAACATCCGCAACGACTACGTAGGCGCGGAGTCGCCCAACTACGCGCAGCTTGACCTGGGCACCCACACCTGGAAGTTCGCCGCCGACGCTCCCGCCGGGCCCAGCGACATCCGCGACGTGGCATCGACGTGGGACGACCTGGACTGGTTCGCGTCCAGCGTCCGGCTGCCGGTGGTGGTGAAGGGCATCATGGCCGGCGAGGACGGCCGGCTGTCGGCGGAAAACGGCGCAAAGGGCGTGATCGTGTCCAACCACGGCGGGCGGTACCTGGACACCACACCGGCCACCATCGAGGTGCTGCCGGAGGTGGTGCGCGCGGTGGACGGCAACGCCGAGGTGTACCTGGACGGCGGCATCCGCCGGGGCACGGACATCTTCAAGGCCATCGCCCTGGGAGCGCGCGCGGTGCTGATGGGACGCCCGCTGTTCTGGGGCCTGGCGGTGGACGGCGAGGCCGGGGTACGGGCTGTGCTGGAGATGCTGCGCGACGAGCTGGACGCCACCATGGGCATGTGCGGCTGCCCCGACATCGACAGCATCGGGTCGGCGACCATCGACACGGTGTCGCCGCTGCTGGCGGCGTTTCCGGCCCATGCCGATTTCCGGTAGGGACGAACAAAGCGCCGGGGCAGGCATGGCGCTGTCCCGGCGCTTCGCTTTCAGGTTGCTCGCGGGCGGCAAGCCCGGCGATCCGGCTACTGGATGGGGCCGGGAGGTTTGACCTGTTCCATGAGGTCGTTGTTCCATTCGCCTTCCGCCACCAGGATTGCCTTGGCGTCGTAGGCGAACGCCTCGATGAGGTTGTGGGACAGGTACACGTAGGTTCCGGGCTGGCGGATGGTGTGGATGGAGGCCCCAGCGGAGCCGGCGGCGATTACCCAGGTTTCCAGGTCCAGTTCCGGCGGGTCGTTGAAGCCGCCACGTTCCCACACGTAATCGCCGTGGCCGCCGATCAGGTGGGGATAGGACTGGCGGTTGGCCTGGGAGTGAACGATCAGCACATTGTCGCCCACGTTGGCGGTCAGCTGCCCGTCGCCCTGCAACGCTCCGGTGACGCCGTTGAACACGATATGCGTCGGGACGAGGGTCTTCATCGCCTCCAGGTCGTCCACCAGCGACGCGGCGGGGCTGTCGTAGCGCTTGAACGCGCCATCGGCGGCGCGGGGCAGGTAGTAGTCCTGCTCGCCGATGTAGTAAGCGCGGTCGTAGCGCAGGGGATTGCCGGCAGGGTCTTTCAGGCCGTCCCGGGGCAGTACCATGATGGCGCCGTTCATGCCGTGGGTTACGTGCCAGGGCACCATGGTGCCGCCGGGAGCGCAGTGATAGACGAACACGCCTGGTTTCACCGCCCGGAAGCGCAGCACCACCTCCTGGCCGGGGCCCACCTGGGTCAGCGAGCCGCCGCCCAACGCGCCCACGGAGGCGTGGAAGTCGATGTTGTGCAGCAGTTCACTGCTGGACGGGTTGACCAGCGTCAGCTCGACGTAATCGCCCTCGTGCACCACGATGATGGGGCCGGGAACGGAGCCGTTGAAGGTGAAGGCCCACATGAACGCGCCGGGCGCGACCTCGATTTCCTTCTCTTCGATGACCATCCGCACTTCCACAACCCTGGGTTCCCCATCGTAGGTCTGCTCATGCTGGGGCAGGAAGGGCGGCGCGACCAGTTCCTGGGTTACCCGTTCCAGGCCACTGACGTCCTCCGGTTCCCAGGTTGTGGGGCCATCCCAATAGTCCGAGGTGCGGGCCGCCGTAGCCTCCGCTGCGCCGGCGGCGGGAACGGCCTCCGGGCTCGGCAGCGCGGTGGGGAGAGAGAATGCGGGCGTGGCGGTAGCCGCGGGTTCGCCTCCCCGACAGGCCATGAGAAAGAACAGCAGAGTTGCCACGGCCAGCAGCGTCAACGCGCCGGGCAGCGCCCGCGCAGTGGTGCGATTCTGATACCTCATTGCGTACCCTCCTTGACTACGCCGACTTGCGGTATGGACGCCGGCGTTCACAAAAATTATATCACAAGAGTTGATACGCTTCATATCAATTCAATTTCCACAATCGGAGGCAATCATGCCCGCTAACCTTGAACGATTACTAATTGATAAAACATTGACGTTTTGGGCCATTAGGGATAGCATTGCGGCACACTCGACGAATTGCCGTCTCCGCCCGGCACACGCTGGGATTGACTACCGGTTTATGTCATTCAAGCGCAGAAGTGGAACGGATTTCGTCACCGCCGGAGCGTGGCAGCTGTGCCACGCCAAAGACACGCGATCAGGAGGTAACAAATGGCTGAACAAGACATTGCCTTGATGGCTCACCTCATGCGCCGCGCCGGGTTCGGAGCGACGTACGAGGAGCTGGAGGCGCGCGCCGCCAAGGGCTACGAGGCCACCGTGGAAGAACTGCTGAATCCGGAGAGCCAGCCGGCCATCCAGGACGACATCCTGATGCGCTACCAGCCGCAGTGGGTGTCCAAGGCGGGACTCGAGGGCCAGCAGGAAGAGTGGACCTACCGGATGATCAACACCAAGCGGCCGCTTGAGGAGAAGATCGCCCTGTTCTGGCACCACATCTTCTGCACCGGCCACGCCAAGTGCGAGTATCCCAAGCAGCAGAACATCGAGCTGGACATGTTCCGCACCCTGGGGTTCGGTAACTTTGAAGAGCTGCTCATGGGCCTGTCCACGGACCCGGCCATGGTGTTCTACCTGGACAACTGCATGAGCCACAAGGACGCCATCAACGAGAACTGGGGCCGGGAATTGCTGGAACTGTTCTCCCTGGGCGTCGGAATGGACGGCAATGCCAACTACTCCGAGGACGACGTCAAGGAAGCCGCCCGCGCCTTCACCGGGTGGACGGTCACCAACTCCATCCCGCGTTATCCCTACGGCAAGTACGAGGCCGCGTTCATCTACGACCCGTCGGACCACGACTACGGCGAAAAGACCTTCCTCGGCGAGTCCGGCAACTTCAACGGCGAGGACATCGTCAAGATCGTCGCCCGCCAGCCGGCCGCCGCCCGGTTCGTGGCACGGCACATGTACAACTTCTTCGTGGCCGATGAGCCGCAGGTTCCCGCCTGGCAGAACACGCCGCCGCGCGACCCCGAAGCCATCAAGATGCTCGAGGAAGAGTACTTCCGCTCCAACTACGACATCCGCTCCATGCTGCGGGTGCTGTTCAACTCGGACTTCTTCAAGAACGCCCGGTTCGAGAAGGTGAAGAGCCCCACCGAGACCGTCGTGGGCACCATGCGTCTGGTTGGGGACTTCGACATGCCGAGGCCGGGCCTGAACGCCATGACGCTGACCATTCGCTACATGGGCCAGGACCTGCTGAACCCGCCGACGGTGGAAGGCTGGCACACCGGCCGCGAGTGGATCGACAGCGGCACGCTGGTGGAGCGCATCAACTTCACCGCCGACGCCGTGGGCAACACCTCCCATCGGGGCGTGCAGGCCATCATCAACCGCCTGGGCTCGCAGGGCGACACCATTTCGTCCGAGCAACTGGTGGACGGCTGCCTGCAGATGCTGGGCCACTACCAGTTGGCCGACGTGACCCGCAACGAGTTGGTCGCCCTGGCGGACAGCGAAGGTGAACTGCGCACCGGCAGCGACGAGTTCGGCACCCGCGTCGGCCAGATGCTCCAGTCCATCGTGGCAACCACCGAGTACCTGTTCGAGTAACAGAAGGGGGAACGATATGACATCCACCAAGAAAGATCCGGTGCTGGTGGTACTCCAGCTGTCCGGGGGCAACGATGCGCTGAACACCATCGTCCCCTACGGCGACCCCCTGTACCTGGACAACCGACCCAACGTGCGGATACCCATTGACCAGGTCCTGCCGATCAACGACTACATCGGCTTCAACCCGGCCATGGCGCCGATGAAGCGGCTGTACGACGAGGGCAAGGTCGCCATCATCCAGGGCGTGGGCTATCCCACACCCAGCCGCTCGCACTTCCGCTCCATGGACATCTGGCACACCTGTGAGCCGGACAAGGTTGGCGATGAGGGCTGGCTGGGCCGGGCCGTGCGCGACCTGGACCCGGAAAAGGAAAACGTGCTGACCGGCGTGAACTTCGGACGTGGCCTGCCGCGCTCGCTGGTGGCCCCGGGCGTGCCCGTCGCCTCGGTGGGCAACCTGGAGACTTACGGCGTGCTGACCGGCATCGAGATTGAAGAGCAGCGCACCAAGGCGCTGGACGTGTTCTCGCGGGTCTATTCGCCCATGCTGGGCCAGGGCCCGGTGCTGGACTACTTCGCCCAGACCGGCCTGGACGCGCTGGAAGGCGCGGACATCCTGAGCACCGCCCCCGCCATGTACTCCTCCTCGGTGGAGTACGGCTCCGACACGGTGGCCCAGTACATGCGCAACATCGCGCAGACGCACCTGGCCGGGTTCGGCACGCGGGTGCTCTACACCACCGCGCCGTACAACAGCTTCGACACCCACGCCGGCGAGTTGGCCAACCACACCCGCCTGTGGACGGAAACGTCCCACGCCGTCGCCGACTTCTACGACGACCTGAAGGAGCACAACGCCGGCGACGACGTGGTGCTGCTGGTCTTCACCGAGTTCGGCCGGCGCGTTCATGACAACGGCTCCGGCACCGACCACGGCTCCGGCGGCATTGCGTTCGTGGTGGGCGAGAACGTGAAGGGCGGCCTCTACGGCGAATACCCGTCGCTGGAAGAGAACAAGCTGCTGGAGGGCGACCTGCACTTCAACAACGACTTCCGCGGCCTCTATTCCACCCTGCTGGAGAAGTGGATGGGACTGGACGCCCAGCCCATCGTGAACGGCTCCTTCGAGCAGATGGACTTCATTTAGCCCGGCGCAGGGAGGCGAAAATGGTTACAGCGACAAGAATATCCCACGTACAACTCCAGTACAGCCACACCATCGGGCGCGGCGAGCAGTTCGGGCCGGGGTTCACCTACCCCATCCACATGGCCCGGGGCGAGGACGACCTGATGTACGTACTGTGCCGCTCGTCGGAATACCGACCCGAGGGCACGCGCGTCACGGTGTGCACCGTTGACGAGGAATACGTCAACGCCTTTGCTCGCGGCGTGCCGCAGCAGGGGCCGCACGAATACAACTTCGAGGACGGCTCCCTGGTCTGGCCGGTGAACGTGGCGATTGCCAGCAACGGCAACGTGTACGTATCCGACGAATGGCTCCACCGCATTTCGATGTTCACCCGCGACGGCGAGTACATCGGCAAGTGGGACGAGAACGTCGGCAGCGGCGACGGCCAGTTGGACCGGCCGTCGGGCCTGGCCATCGACGCGGACGATAACGTCTGGGTCGTGGACGGGAACAACCACCGGGTGCAGAAGTTCACGCCCGACGGCCAGTTCCTGGCCAAGTTCGGCAGCTTCGGCCACGGCGACGGCGAGTTCGACACCCCCTGGGGCATCGACATCGACCGCGACGGCAACATCTACATCGCCGACTGGCGCAACGACCGGGTCCAGAAGTTCACTTCGGACGGACGGTTCCTGATGCAGTTCGGTTCCTCCGGCTCCGGGGACGGCGAGTTCAACCGGCCGGCGGACGTGGCGGTGGACCAGGACGGCATCATCTACGTGGCCGACTGGCTCAACAACCGCTTGCAGTTCTTCGACCCGGACGGCAACTTCTGCGGCGAAAAGACCGGCGAAGCCACCGTATCCAAGTGGGGCAAGGACAAGCTGGACGCGAATCCCGAGATGTGGGACGAGCGGGAGCGCGCGCCCGGCCTCGAAAGGGAGCGGGACTTCTGGGCGCCCACCGGCGTCGCCGTGGACGACCGCAACCGCGTGTTCGTCTGCGAAGGTCCTCGCAACCGCATCCAGGTGTTCCAGAAGCAGGCGCTCACCTTCATGGGACCGCGCCTGTAGATCCTGAGCGTACCTGAACCAACAGGGGCCTCCGCTCC